>CASDUB010000049.1 GCA_949283905.1 uncultured Lachnospiraceae bacterium
ATGGAACATATACTGAATGTTCATTCGGGATCTGTTGTTTATGATCCAGTTATGTATATCGAGCTGATACTGATATACTCCGTCTTCATCTTTGTCAGGATTACCTTCAAAATCCTCGTTATAATACTGCGTATCGCTCTCTACCGCGAATGTGAAATCATATGAGCTTCTCGGCGTATCGTTCGGATTTGAATTCGCTTCAGCCGAAGCCTCGCCCGGAGCGTACTGTGTCGGAGTATATCCTTCTCCGTTCTGTATCATTACTTTTACGACAGATCCGCTTACATGATCTTTAAGGGCAATGTCAGCAGACAAAATCATATTGTCACCGTCAGTGCTCTTATCAGCGTTTGTTTTCTCCCATCCGCCTGTTGCCGTATTGTAAACATAAAGGAATGTTTTAGCGTTGTTTGAAACGCCTTCCCACTCAACGCGTACAGTAGCATCTTCGCTTACATTTTCTCCTACGGTAATGTTAAATTCCTGCCATGGGAATCCGTCGCCCGACTCCTCTGCAAATGAGCTGCCGTTTATGCCTGAAGTGTCGCTTACTCCTTCGCTCTGAACGATATTTTCATCGCCAAGCTTATATCTGTCGCCGCGCTTAAAGCTTACGGTCATATCATCTCCGGTAGGATCGTTTACCTTTACTGCAAATGTCGGATCTCCGATCACTTCGGAACCGTCCGCCGGAAGTATATCGCCCTCAACTTCGGCGTTCTCCTCAGGAACATAGAATGAAATTTCTTTCTGCGAAGTATTTCCTATCTCATCCTTCGCATTCAATATGAGCTTATGCTCTCCTGCTTCGATCTCTTTATTGCTTATCTCGTAAGGAAGCGTGATCACTTCATCATCAAGGAGCGCTTCAAGTGTGACATTCGAGCTCAGCGCGTCTTTTGCTTCGGCTTCAATCGTAACGCTTCTGTAAGTTTTTCCCTCTTCGATGTTTGTCGTGATCTCAGGCGCGGTATTATCTACTATCACGTTCACCGAACATTCGCCTGAAGAAATATTATGCCGGCCGTCTGAAAGAGTCGTTGTATCAAGATCATATCGCATAGCGTTGAAGCTTGCTTCATCCAGCTTGAATGTAACATAAAGAATCTCTACCTTTGTCGTTCCGTCTCCCATGCTGATCTCTGTCTCAAGTCCGATTCCGTCAAGCGCATGAGGTTCATCTGGCTTCCAGTTTTCAGCTGTATGCTCTATCGCGCCTATTCCGTTCACGGCTTCATATTTAACAGGTCTTAAAGTTGTTCCGTCAGGAAGGGCAAGCCTTATGTTCTTAACCACAAAATCATCGTTGTTCTCGATATCATGCTCCAGGGCGTTTGCTTTATTTCCCGCATGAAAAGCTATCGTTATTTCTTTTGTCTCGGAATCAAAATAATGCTCATCTACATCATATGAATATGTAGCCCATTCAGCATACGTTCCTTCATTAAACACGCCGAGTGTTTCATCACCTATTGCCACTGCATTCTTAAAGAATACGTCGGTCTGGCTTGTATCAAAAGCTATCTTCGCGTCTCCGTTGATCGAAGGCACGGTCTTATCCATGACATCTTCGCCGTCAATTTTAAGATCTTTGCCTGTGCCGATTATAGCTATTGTTCCTGAGATAAATTCACCTTCTGAGACGTTAAGGGAGTCTCCTTCCTGAACAGGATTTTCGTTTTGAACTGTTTTATGCTCTGTTTCGACTGTATTATATCCGTCGCTTATCACAAAATAATATTCAAAACTGTTTTTGCCCATCAAATCTACCGCCGGCATTTCTTTTGCGAATGTCGAAGGAGTCTCAGTGTCTGTACTTCTCAAGAGGTTGTATTCCTCAAAATCTTCTGATTTATCGTCCTTTACGTAAAGCTTAACCGTCTTGATGCTGCTCTGCTCTGAAACGGCGTCAATGCCGAATGTCAGACTGCCGGCTGTATTAAATTTTTCAGGCGTAAGATCCTCATAAACAGGCGCTCCTACACTCTCCGGAAGTACAGCTTTATACTGAGGTTTTTCAGCAGCTGCGATCTGTCCCGGCGTAGGCTCGGAATTGTCGGCTGTCATAACGCTTAAGAAAGTCTCGCCTGAAAGCTGATTCTGATATGTGATAGACTGATCTTTATTTGTATTGTCAACGCCGCCCATATTATAAGTTACGTAATCAACAACATCTTTTACATTTGAAGCTATCTTAACGCCTCTTGCTCCGCTGTTTGACATGCCTCCGCTTGATATCTCAATAAGATGCTCGCCGTCAAGACTTGTTCCGAACTGAGCGTTGAAATCATCGGCTGTAAGGGCGTCGTTTCCTCCGTTTTTGATCCAGAATACAAGCGTATCGCCTGCTTTAATGATCCTGCTTTCCGAGGTTTCCCACCATACGACATCGCTGTCATCGCCGTTGTCCGGATAATTGTAGTAAAGCTTATAGTCCTTCAGATCGATATCGCGATTCGAATTGTTGTATAACTCGATAAATTCATATGCATCCGCTCCGCTTACATTGGTCGTATCAGGAATGAGCTCTGTTATCACAAGCGCAGGAGCATCCGCACTTTCCTGTTGTACATCGCTTGCCGCACTTACCTGCTGTTTTTCCGATACGGCTGTATTTACTCCGTCTGAGATTTCTACTTCATAGCTGAAGCTCTTCATTTCACTTAATTCGATATAATCAAGTGTCGTCTGAAGGACTCCTTCCGTATACATCATTTCTCTTTCAAGAGAAATCTCCTGTGCGCCGCCGGCATATATTTTAAGTTTTGCACTTAATATCTTATCTGTATTAAGATTTGTAGAATCTACTTTAACTGTCCAGCTTTCACCTTCAGCTATGTTTGCCGGAGCCGAAACAGATACAGATGCTCCCTCAACAACTGCAGGGAACGTATACTGTCCGTTAATCGTCTGCTGTTCCGTATCTATTACTCCCGGAGTCACTTTGCCGTCGTAATTAGTTGTTATTTCTGATCCGTTATAGCTGAAAGTTATAGCTTCATCTTCATCGATTTTTCCGTTTGACGAATCACCGGCAGTATATTCTGTCGTATAAAGCTCAAGACCTGTCTTTGTTCTTACTGAAAGTCTTCTCGTTCCTGAATTCGAAAATCCGTCTGACTCAACGGTTGTGAAATTCTCTCCTGCCACAAAAGATGTTCCGTAATTTTCATTAAATTTGTCAACATCATATCCGGCAGCTATATTGGCGTCGTTTTTGATCCATACTACAACGCTCTTGCCCGGTTCTATATTAAGGCTGTCTGCGAGCTTCCACTGTTTTACGCTGCTTCCGTTATCATAATAGAAATCATAATCGTCAAGGCTGACTGTCTGTGATCCTGCATTGTAAATTTCAAAAAATTCAAAAGCATCCGATCCGCTTACATTTGCCGCATTAGGCACTATTTCAGTTATAAGTATCGGCGCTGTAAGCTCAGGAGAACCCGACTGTTTATCTACTGTTACCGTATTAACGTATGAACAGTCGTTTACCGAGTTGCTCATATAAACCGTAAATGTAAATGAATCGAGAGAGGCAAAATCAGCCGATGGAATAGAAACAGTATACATGCCGTTGTTGTATATCATGCCATACTGCTTGTTTTCTAATTCAGCAATTTGAACATACGCATCCGTAACTATTCCGGAAAGATTTGTCGACGCAGAAATCTCAAATGCACTGCCGGGCTTTGCCGTGGTTTCCGCGGTTACGCTTACAGCCGCGTCAGACTGACCCGGAAGCTGATAGATCCATTCTTCATTCTGATCAGTTGAAAAGTTTCCGGGCGTAGGATCCTGATCGTATGAAAGCGTAGGCTGCTGCACGCTCCCCTGCATATATCCAAAGTTAATACCCTTCTTTGTCTGAGCTTTCTGATCACCGTCATTATATGTGATCTGAGTGATTGTCTGCTCAGTGTCCTTTACTATAATACGTATTGAACGCTCTCCCGAATTTGAAAAGCCGTTTACGATCTCTGACGTTTTTACAACGTTAATATTGCCTTCAACGCCGTAATAAGTATAAAAATCAGAATCTGAAAGAGCATCGTTTTCTGAATTTCTTATCCAAACAATCAGAAATTCACCCGGATTAAGAATCGTACCCTCCGGGATATCCCAATCCGTCACCGCGCCATCATTTACATTTTGTATAAGATATTTGTCTAAAGAAACAGGTCTGTCTGAAACATTGCGTACTTCTACATATTCATATGCGTCCGTACCGTTTGCCGTTGTCATATCGGCGCGGTGTGAATCAGCTACTATTTCAGTTATCAAAAGGGGTGAAGATACCTGAACCGTAGTTCTTTCCTGCGGAACATTGTTATTCTGATCAACGGTATTGTCATTTATTTCAGAAACATTATCCTGTTCTTCATTTTGTTCTTCCTGTATCTCTGTGTTTAAATTGTCTTCGATAACATTTGAATCTTCGGCATTATCGTTTTGAGTATTGTCTTCTTCTGTTGTATTTTCGATGCTGCCGTTATTATCAGTATTATCCTCTACATTCGTATTTTCATTATTTGCCGTGCTGTCATTATTTTCCGGAGACTGGTTGCCGGAATCTGCACTGTCTTCCGTATTATCGATATTTACATTTCCACTGCTTTCCTGATCGGACATATTTATATCCGAACCCCCTGTCTGAGCACTTTCCTGATATGAAACTTCAGTTTCCTGCGCAATTGCCGGAACAGCCATACCTGCTATGGTCGTTGCAGCAACTGTAACACTCAGTCCTTTTGCCGCCAGACTCTTTATGAACTTTTTAGTCATCACTTTATTTTTGTCTTTTCGCATGTTAATACGTAACTCCTTTCCTAAGTCGCGTTGTGATGCCGGATTTCATCCTTGCTTAAATGTATCATTACAAATTCAAAATCCGATGAAGCTAAAGTAAATTTTCAGTCAAAAGTACATAAAAGATGCAGAGCGGATTTTTTAATACCCACTCTGCATCTTCGTTAAAATTAATTTACATTACTGTTGTCTGTTCTTTTCTTTTTGTAAAAATATATTCCCGTAAATACAGCGCCGGCCGCTGCAGCCGCAAGTATAACGGCTATTCCGTATACGTCCGTATTGTCACCTGTATTAACAGATCCGCCTTTACCGCTGTCTGTGCCATTGTTGTTTGTACCCGGTTTATTATTCTGGCCGCCGTTCTGCTGATCATTGTTCTGTCCGTTATTGTTCTGGTTGTTATTTTGATCATCATTCTGACCGTTGTTCTGGTCGTCATTCTGATCGTCATCCGGATTCTGAACAGCCTCTGCGAGAACAGTAATTCTGCCGTCTCCAAGCGGATTTCCATACTGCTCTGCGCTGATCACTCCTCCAAGTTCTTCCGTGAAATAATTAATGAGTGTTGCCGAATCAACCGGAAGTTCTTCATGTGCAAGGATTTCAGCACCTTCAAACATAGTAAATCCGTCACCCTGCTCCTGAAGAGTATAGAAGCTTCCCGCAACAGTATACATAGCTTCAGGATCGATAGCTTTTCCGCCTATCATTACATTCTGAACTCTTCTTTCCTTAGCGCTGTCAACGCTCTGGAACATCTCCATACTGTCTGTTATTACAGGGCTTTCAAGATAATTGTGAATCTCATATGTAAGTCCCGATACCTGAAGGAATCCTCCGTTTTCTTCAGGGTTTAAACGCGCGCCATGTTCAAGAGCATCAAGTATCTGCTGTCCTGTCGCGCGAATCACACACATTTCATTGTTCCATGGATTTACATCCATGATATCTTTCCTTGAAACATCTCCTGCTGCAATCGAATCACGAATACCGCCGCCGTTTACAAGCGCGATATCTGCTCCTGTCATTACACGATAAGCATCTGCTACAAAATCACCCATGTTTGTCTCGCCGTTACGGATTCGTCTTACGCCTTCAGCATCATTGATAGTAAGTTCAACCTCTGATGTACCGATCTTTTCATTGTAATACGCAAGTTCTTCGTTATACGTATCTACTTTATCCTGTACAGCTTTGTATGCCGCAGATGCTTCCTCTGAGCTGTTAACATTTACATCCGACGGTTTAATGAGCTGAGTTGAATATGTACCGTCTTCATTTAATGTCAAAACTCCGAAGTTGGCGAATTTAGTACCGGTTGATGTAAGAGGAATCATTTCACCTTCTTTATTAGCATATTCGCCTGCTGCTATCGTTTCATGTGAATGAGCATCGATAAATGCATCGATTCCCGTAGTATTAGCGATAACATCCGATGACTTCCAGCCTTCTGTAGTTCCTTCCATTCCAAGATGTCCGAGGGCGATGACTCTGTCCGCTCCTTCAGCTATTGCATTATCTACAGCGTCCTGAATAGTTTCATAGAAACTGTCTTCCATGAAGCTGTAAATAAAGTTTCCGTTTTCATCCTGGAAATAAGCAGGAGTTGATTTTGTATATGTTTCAGGAGTGCTTATTCCGACAAATGCGACATTTTCGCCATTCATCTCTACAATTTCATAAGGTGCCAGAACCGTCGTACCTGTCTTAAGATCAACAAAGTTGCTGCTCAAATATTCGTACTGAGCTTCAGGTGCGTTTTCAGAGTCACCTACGGCAATTGCAAGAAATCTTTCCATTCCGTAATCGAATTCATGGTTGCCAGGAATTGCAAAATCGTATCCTGCAGTATTCATTATATCAACTATGGCAGCTCCTTCTGAATCTGCTCCTATAAGTTCACCCTGTATTGCGTCGCCGACATCTGCAAGAATTACATCGTATCCGTCAGCCTCAAGCTGTGCCTGGTATGCAGCGATTGCAGAATATCCATCTGTTGCGCAGTGAACATCGTTTGTATATAGAACAACCGCTCCTGATGCGTCGTCTGCTCCCGGAACAACAGGCGTATTGTCATTCTGAGACGGGTCATACGGAGCTCCCGGTGTAACAGCGCTTCCGCTTAATGTGTAAGCTGCAACTGTTCCCGAAACTTCACATGCAGCAAGAAGAACCGGACTTCCCGACTCAGAATAAGCTGTCGGCACAAACGCAAGTCCTTCCGGAGCCACATCGCCTGAGATTTCACCTGAGAAATCTCTTGTATTTATATAATTCACATATGATGCGGAAGCAGGATCCGTTACATCGTATACCATAATTCCGCCTATTCTCTCAAGGCCGATAAAAGCATACATTCTGCCGTCGATCTCTTTAACTGTAGTCGTCTCAGGCTCTACGCCTTTCTTTGGACTTCTGCTGTCGATATCTATATCGTCATTTGAGCAGTTGAACCAGCTTGCAAGATAAGAAGCCGTTTTGCTTTCAAACTCGTTTCCGCTGTCATATACGATCTGCATCGTATCCGCATTGTAGATAGTGAATGAACGGCTTCCATATACGTAATTTACGCCATCAGTAAGACCTGCCGTAACATTCGGATCAAGTACCCTAACCTTTTCCGCTATCACACCGTTAACATCAGCAATATTCGCTTTTTCTTCATTGGAGAAGTCGCCCCATTCTCTTGCATCGCCCTCATTAGCCGTTACAAGATAAGTGACTCCGCCGACTTCAAATGTGCTGATCCCGTCAGGCATACGAACGCCAACTGTATTAGGATATGTGGAAGCTTCATATTTTCCGTCTTCTATAAAATCTACTGCATTTGATTCAAAACCGAAATCCTGAAATCCGAGACTGCTTATTGAAGTAAATGTTGCTGATGCTATATCAAGCGTCGCAATCGCATTTGCTTCCTGAAGCGCAACATATGCTTTTGTACCCTCTGAATTTAATGCTATATATTCCGGCTCAAGATCATTTTCTGCGCTGAGTATCTGTCCGTTTACCTTATTGAACAGAATTCCCTGTGCTGCAAGGCTTGCAGAATCAAATCCGCTGAAATCGGCTATTTTCACTTCGCCTGTCTGCGTATCAACAATAGTTACGCTTCCCTTAGGATCAACAGCACCGTATCCTTCTCTCGGCTCACCCTCATCAGCCGTGAGAATCCATCTTCCGTCTGCGCTTACAGTGATCATGTCAGGCTGAACGCCTGTTTCATACGAAGTCAAAAGATTTCCCTCATAATCCATGACTGCGATCCGTCCGTGCGCCGTGTAATCCGACGACTGAAGAGCAGCTACAACAAGATTGTTTACAGTGTCCACTGCAATACTTGTCATATCGCCGTATGTAAAATCACTTATAAGATTTCTTACATCGATAGTATCGGCAACAGACAGACTGCCGTCTGCATTTACATCGACTACATAAAGAAGTCCGTCCTGTCCGTTTACGACATAAGCTTTTCCGTTATCCGTATTATACGAAACTATTTCGGCAACTCCGCCGTCAGCATTTGCAGTTCCAAGAGACACATCTCCTGTACGCGTAAGCTGTACTGCCGCGTTTTCTTCATAACCTGTATTTCTGAACGGCTCCGAAGGTTCAGGTGTCGGTTCCGGAGTAGGCGTTACATCTCCTCCGCCCGGATTATCCGAATCATTCATAGAAGAATTATGCGGACCTTCTTCATCGCTTACCGGATCCGAATAATCAACCACCTGTGAAGCATCGGCCGCGTTGTTGTCGGTATCCGCAAAGTTATTCCTGCGAACAGCTTTTTTCTTTGACTGATCAGGATTTACCGCCGTCTCAAAGACAGGCGGCATCTGCGCTGCTTCTTCATCATTTCCCTGTACCGCAAGCAGATCTACGTATCCTGCCGGACGGTTTTCATCTGTGACCGCTCCTGAAAATGTCTCTGTCAGATCTGTGTTTTCACTTAAAAGCACTACTGATATGCCTTTATTGTGAAGCTGAACATCCCATTCCTGATCTCCGTCAGGCACCTGATAATCTGTTCCGTTTGCTGCAGCACATCTAACAAGATAATATCCGTTAGCCGGTATTGTTCCCGTAAGCTCAAGATAGCTCCATCCGTCTGTACTGCCGTTTCCGTCTTCACTTGCGCGGTATGCAAGTCTCCATCCTGTAAGATCAACATCTGCATTTGTCTGATTATAAAGTTCTATAAAGCTGTGGCTTGCAGCTCCGTCATCACTGCCTCCGTAAACCTGGTTTACGACAACATGCGGAACACTTACATCATATGTTCCCTCCGCCGTATACGGCGTGCCCTCTTTTACCACAGCATTAAGCGTTACAGAATTATTTTCATCCTGTGATATCTGCTCTGTGTTTGAAACGCTCTCAGTTTCATTGTTTTCATTTGCCGACGACTGATTTATAATTTCGTTAGTCTCCTCATCAGTTGTCTCAGCTGTAATCCCATTGGTATTTTCCATTTCTGATATATCTTCCGTAAGATATTCAGATTCCTGTGAGATTTCATCTGCAAAAACGGGATATGACACTGCGGGCATTGCTGACGCAGTCATAGCCAATACTGAGATTGCCGCCAGAGTCTTTTTCCATTTTTCCTTCTTTCTCATCAGATCAGTAACTCCTTTCGATTCTTAAATGATAAAGTCTAAAAAAGAAAGTTCTTTCGGATCGTCGCATATAATCGATCCTTTTTTACTATATCAGATGAAATTAAAGGTTTTCCTCAAGAACTCGTATAGCTTTCGTCTGTGTTTTGTAAATTTATGGTAAATCTATTAATTTGTCCTCTGATTTGTAGTCCACTGTTTAGAATTACGCATATTATTTACAAATTCCTCATTTGATTCGTAATCCCAGTCTTCTGTTTACGTATATTTTTTTCAAATTTCTCATTTGATTCGTAGTTACATACTAAAAAACTCCCTTCCACGGCATGCTTTATCAGCTCATCCGTCCGGAAGGGAGTTTATCTTGTAAAATATATTTAGTTTTGTTTTTCTTTCATTCCGCGTTTAAGTCTCGGTACGATGACGATCAGCATAGTCACAAAGCTTGCCGTTCCTCCGATCAGATTTGAGATTGGCTCGGCGATAAATACGCCGTCCGTTCCCATCCCAAATAAATATGGAAGCATAAATGTAAGCGGTACGACGAGTATGACTTTTCTGAATATACTGAAAAATATGGCGAACTTCTTTTCTCCGAGGGCTTTAAATACCGCCTGTCCCGTATACTGAAGCGCCTGAAATACAAAGGCGAAAAAATAAAGATGTATGGGATTTAATGTCGCGTTCATAAGCGTATTATCAGACGTAAATATTCCGATAAAAAATCCCGGGAATTGTTCTATCAAAAACCACATCAGAAGCGTGTAGGCTATCGCTATACTTCCCATGATCATAATGGCCGAAAGAACGTTTTTATATTTTCTCGCGCCGTAATTATAGCTGATTACCGGTGACGCGCCCTCTGTTATGGCCATCGCCGGAGTATCAAGTATCTGCCTTACAGAAGAAATTACCGTCATAACTGAAACATAGGTAAATCCTCCGGTGCTCATGAGCACGTTGTTGCAGCATATCGAAACGAGGGAATTTGTCGCCTGCATCGTAAACGGAGTAAGTCCAAGCCCTATTATATTTCCGGCCTGTGGCAGAAACGACGGCAGTTTGTTCTTTTCACCCGGTTCTATCATCCTTGAACTCTTAATACGGAATTCATTTTTTGAGCTCTTTAAAAATCCGATTACGAGAAGAAATGATATCACCTGGGATATAACGGTTGCTATCGCTGCTCCCGCTATACCCATGCCGAAACCAAACATAAATAACGGATCGAGGGCGATATTTGCCGCCGCTCCCGCTATAACGGTGAGCATTCCTGTAGTGGAATATCCCTGGGCGTTGATAAATGGATTAAGTCCTGTTCCGAGCATCGTAAATACCGTGCCGATCAGATATATCTGAAGATATGGCATCGAATAGACGAGTTCCGCCTGCGTCGAACCAAACGCCAAAAGAAGCTGAGATGCGAATATCTCGCCGAAAACAGTTATTATAAGCGCTGCCATCAGCTCCAATCTGAAAACAGTATTTATAATCGCCGTCGCTTTAACTTTGTTTCCTCTTCCAAGCTCTATGGAAAACAGGGGCGAGCCGCCCATTCCGAACATATTTGTAAATCCTGTTATCAGAATTATTATAGGAAACGTAATTCCGATCGCTCCCAAAGCTTCCGTGCCGACATCGGGGATACGTCCTATATAAATCCTGTCCACTATATTGTACAAAAGACTTGTTACCTGGGCTATTAACATAGGAAACGCCGTCTGCAATATATTTTTCCATACTTTTCCGTTTTCAAAATCTACTTTTTTCATGTGCCTGACCATCTAAATATAAGTTTTTCGACAAATGAGACTTTATATGAGTCCATTGACTCATATCATTATAATACTCTGAAATTCAAAATCAATATCGCTTCAGGCACCGTGAACTATAATTCCCGTAAGATAATTAAGATTATCCCTCAAACTCCGGTTTATATGTTTTTACTCCAAAGCAGAAATAGATAATGTGGAATATCCATACGCCGGCCAGAATTCCGCAGGGAACATATATCTGTTTAATAAACATCATGGTAAAACCGATAGACATCAATGCTGTCACCATAGTGATGATACGTATTTTAGTCGTTTTTGTCATGCCTTTGCCTTTTACAAAACTTTCAAGATTGTTTTTGTAGATTTTTGTATTTATAAACCAGTTATGTAACTTTTCCGAACTCTTCGCAAAACTTATGGAAGCTAAAAGCAGAAACGGAAAAGCCGGAAGCATCGGCATAACTGCCCCCACAGCGCCCAGCGCTAATCCTATACATCCTAAAATGATCCAAAATATTTTCTTAAGCTTCATGCATCTTCCCTCCTTTGACACGGTAAATACGGTCGGCGATCGCCATTGTAGATTCGCGATGCGACACAAGTATAATGCTCTTTTGGTTTTTCTGTTCTTTCAGAGCTTTCAAAATGATGCCTTCGTTTATGCTGTCGACATTGCTGGTCGGCTCATCAAGCAGAATCAGTGAACTTCCGCGTAAAAATGCTCTCGCAAGTCCTATACGCTGTTTTTCACCTGCCGAAAGATTATCTCCAAGAGCCCCGACTTTCGTCTTATATCCGTCGGGCAGCGTTTGAATAAACTCATGCACGGAAGCAAGCTTACATGCATTTTCAATCTCTTCTGTTGTCGCATCAGGTTTTGCTATCTTTAAGTTATCTTCGATAGTTTCATCAAACAGATAAGTCACCTGGCTTACCATGGTAACATTGCTAAGCAGACTGTTTGTATTTATTCGGTCGATATCCGTTCCGTTATAATTTATCTCTCCGCTCTTCTTTTCCCAGAATCTGAGCAGCAGTTTTAGAAATGTGGATTTTCCGCAGCCCGACTCTCCAACGATACCGATGATCTCGCCTTTTTTCGCGTTCATACATATATCTGATAATACTTCTGTTTTATCGTCATATGAAAAAGAAAGATCTTTAACATTCAATTCTTCGTATTCAATGTTTTCACCGTTTTCTATAGGCATTACTGCCGGTTTTTCAGAAAGAAGATTCAGCACGCGGTCTCCCGCCGCAAATGTCTGAGTCAGATTACCCGGTAAGGCCGATATCGCGATAACCGGTCCGAAGGATCCGAACGCTGCCGTTACGCCGATCACCATTTTGCCGACAGACAGATTATCTGACACTGTAAGCATTATCCCGATAGTAAGCACTGCTAAAATAAAAAGCGAAACGCAAAGTTCTGTCGCGGCGGAAGCTTTCGTGATCTCGTGTTTCATTTTTTTTGTTTCAGAAAGCAGAATATCGGAACGGCGGTTGACCTCTTCTTCACGCTCTTTTCCCGCATTGTTAAGCACGATATCTTTTATTCCTTTGATACTGTCAAGAAAGAAAGCATTGAAGGAAGAAAATTCCGCTCTGTATTTAACGCCTGACGCTTTCAATTTATCTGATGAAATAAGGGGCACAATAACGCCGATCGTCACATATCCGAACAGCGTTGCAACTGCAAGAAACCAGCTTGAAATAAAACCGATAAATATAACAACGCACACTGATACGATTACCGCTATACATATCGGAGAAATCGTATGAGCGTAAAACACCTCCAGGGTTTCAATATCTGATGTGATCATCGCGATGATCGATCCCTTTTGTTTGCTCTCAAGCTTTGCGGGGCAAAGAATACGCATTGCCGAAAATATTTTGTCACGCAAAACCGCGAGAAGCCTGAAGGCTATATAGTGATTTGAATACTGTTCAAAATATCTCAGGACTCCCCTCAACGCACCGCAGCCTATCGCAAAAGCAGCGATAGCTCCATAGGAAAGGGCTATTGGCTCTCCTAAAACCTTTGCGATGCCTACAGCGCCAAAAAGCGTCACTCCTATAGCGCACATGAATCCAACGGAGCCGTTGATAACGGCCAGGATCATGATATAAGCCAGCCTTCCCAGGATAAGTATCAGATTTGCCATGATCTTCGCTCCGCTTCTGCGAAGATTATTATTCTTCATCATATCCGTATGCCTCCTGCTTTAGCGTTTGAATGATATCCCTCTTCCAGCTCTTTCTGCGCGGTGAAAAGTTTTTCATATCCTCCTTTATGCTCCATCAATTTTTCATGCGTACCGCATTCCGCTATCTTTCC
>CASDUB010000050.1 GCA_949283905.1 uncultured Lachnospiraceae bacterium
CAGATGCTTCGGAGATTCAAGATTAAATCTCGGAAGCTGTGAAGCTCTCCTGATCATGGCGTTTAACGATATATAAACGCCCGGCATTATTATCGTGCCGAGATATTTTTTATCTGACGACAAAACGGAAAGAGTATTCGCCGTACCAAGGTCAAATATGGCAAGAGCTCCTTTATATTTGCTTGCGCCTCCTACTGTAGCCGCTATAAGGTCGGCGCCCACCTGGCTCGGAACATCGGTACATACCTCAAAGCCCACTTCAAGACCCGCTTTTAATATCATAGGTTCGCATCCTGTGATGGCCTCAACCGCATCCTTAACCTCATTTGTAATTTCCGGTACAACGGAAGCTATTATGGCTCCCGTGATATTTTTCAGCGAAACCCTGTTATCTTTTATCGATTCGTTAAAGCTTTTAATAAGCTGCGCAGCCGTAGAATCCTTGACTGTACGGATCCTGCCGGCAAATATCATATGGTCAGCGTCTCTCATAACTCCGAGGACAATGTTTGAATTTCCTATATCAACGACAAAAAGCATACTGTTTACCTCACTCATGTTTTGATTTCCATATAATATCAAGCCTGTCGAGCAGTCTGTCAGCCGCTTCTTCTTTGCTCATCATAGGAATATCAGTAATATTATCTCTTTCAATAAGCGTCAGATGATTAGTATCGGTTCCGAAACCGGCTCCCGATTCCCTTAAGGAATTTGCCGCAATGACATCGGCATTTTTCTTTTCAAGTTTCGCCCTTGAATTTTCAAGCACATTTTCCGTTTCCATTGAAAATCCGCACAACACCTGACCGCTTTTTTTATTTTTACCGAGACAGCTCAAGATATCCCGGGTTCTTTCCAGCTCTATTTTCATATCGCCGTCTTTTTTCTTTATCTTGTTGTCCGCAACTGCGGCCGGAGTATAATCGGCAACTGCGGCGGCTTTAATTATAATGTCCTGATCTGCTGCCCTTGAAACGACCGCCTCGTACATATCAGATGCGCTTGTGATATTAATAACGTCTACAAACGGCGGCGGCGTTATACTTACAGGTCCGCTGACAAGCGTTACGTCCGCGCCTCGCAGCATCGCCGCTTTTGCGATGGCGTAACCCATTTTCCCGGTGGAATGATTTGTAATATATCTGACCGGATCTATGGCTTCTCTCGTAGGTCCTGCCGTAACAAGGATCTTTCTTCCCTTAAGGTCTTTTTCACGCGCCGCCTCGCGCAGTATATATTCCAAAAGCACCTTGTCGGACGGCATCTTACCTGTTCCGGTAGCTCCGCAGGCAAGATATCCGTCATCCGGAGGAATAACGATCTTTCCGAATTGCTCAAGTTTTTTCAGATTATCCTGAAGGATCGGATTCTGATACATCTTTGTATTCATAGCCGGAGAAACAAGGACTGGACAGTCCATTGCCATTATCGTCGTACTCAGCATGTCGTCGGCGATCCCGTTTGCCATCTTGCCGATAATATTCGCCGAAGCCGGCGCGACAAGCATTACGTCAGCCCGGTCTGCAAGCGATATATGCGCGATATTAAACTGAAAATTGCGGTCAAATGTATCGACCATGCATTTATTTCCCGTAAGCGACTCAAACGTGATCGGATTTATAATATTCGTCGCATGTTCAGTCATTATCACATGAACATCGGCGTGCAGTTTTTTTAATGCGCTGGCAAGGTTAGCTATCTTGTATGCCGCGATGCTTCCCGTTACTCCAAGTACTACTGTTTTCCCCTTTAACATCGATATCCTCCATAGGCATTTATTATAAAAATGCCTGTTTATTTCATCATTTCATCAGCGAGAAGTCCGTGCTTCTCGTAGTGCGTTACCCTCTTAATATAATTGTTTTCATCCACAAATACAACCTTTGGCGGGTTATCTTTTATTTCTTCCGGCGTCATGCCCGCATAACACATGATTATGACTTTATCTCCTACAGAAACCATCCTCGCGGCTGCGCCGTTAAGACAGATCATGCCGCTTCCCGCTTCGCCGGCGATAACGTATGTTTCAAAGCGCGCTCCGTTATTAATATCAACTATCTGAACCTGTTCATACTCGCAGATCGAAGCGGCTTCCATCAAATCTTTATCAATAGTAATGCTTCCCACATAATCAAGCTCCGCCTGAACTACAGTCGCTCTGTGGATCTTTCCCTTCAACATTGTCTGGATCATTTTTTCACTCCCAAATAAAATTATCGATCAATCTCGTCTTTCCTATAAATACGGCCATCGCCACGAGAACGGGCCCGTCAACTTTGTGGTGTATCTCTATGGAATCCCATTTGACCATTTCTATATAATCAATGCGCGCAAGTTTTTCCTGCTCTACTGTTTTTTTCATCTCGGCAAGCACCTTATCGCCGTCTCTTTCGCCGTCTTCAATCATTTTTCTTCCGAGATTTATAGCTCTTGAAAGCACGAGGGCAGCCTTTCTTTCTTCAGGCGAAAGATAAGTATTTCTTGAACTTTTGGCAAGTCCGTCGCTCTCTCTTATGATAGGACAGCCGATTATTTCTATATTCATGTTCAGATCGCGAACCATTCTTCTGATAACTGCAAGCTGCTGCGCGTCCTTTTGTCCGAAATATGCTCTGTCGGCCTCAGAAATATTAAAGAGTTTGTTAACGACGGTACACACGCCTCTGAAATGAGTCGGTCTGCTCTTTCCGCAGAGTTCTTCAGTAACTCCGGTTGTATCTACAAAAGAAGTAAAATTTTCTGCATACATCTCTTCCACTTCGGGATTAAATACGATATCGGCTCCGGCCTTTTCACAAAGTCTGCAGTCCGCTTCGATGTCACGCGGATAGCTTGCAAGATCTTCCTTCGGTCCGAACTGAATAGGATTTACAAAATCGCTGACTATAACTCTGTCGTTTTCCGCAACAGCCCTGTCGATCAGACTTTTATGACCTTCATGCAGATATCCCATAGTCGGCACAAGGCCTATGCTTAATCCTTCTTTCTTCCACTGACGGACAGCTTCTTTAACTTCCGCTACTGTCTTAACTAATTTCATGATACGACTCCCCCTTAATAAAGCTTATCCAGAACTTCGGCGTCAACAGTAAATGTATTTTCCTCTGCCGGAAATACGCCTTCCTGAGTTTCCCTGATATAAGCAGCAAATGCTTCTTTCATAATTTCGCCTATCTGTGCGTACTGTTTGCAGAATTTAGGGTTAAAACCGCTGATACCGAGCATATCCTGATATACAAGTACCTGTCCGTCGCAGCCTGCTCCTGCGCCGATACCGATAGTCGGAACAGAAACCTCTTTAGTGATGATAGAAGCAAGTTCACCAGGTATACATTCAAGCACTATCGCAAACGCGCCGGCTTCTTCGAGCGCCTTCGCATCTTTTATAAGCTTTCTCGCAGCTTCAACGCTCTTGCCCTGAATCCTGTTTCCGCCTAATACATTGACTGCCTGCGGAGTAAGACCGAGATGTCCTACAACAGGAATGCCCGCGCTTACCATCGCTTTTATCTGCGGCGCGTATTCTTCTCCGCCTTCAAGCTTAACTGCATTCGCCCGTCCTTCTTTCATAAGACGTCCGGCGTTCTTAAGAGCCTCTTCAACCGAAACTTCATACGACATAAACGGCATATCACACACGACAAGAGCGTTTTTTGCCGCCCTCGATACAGCCGCGCAGTGATGTATCATGTCTTCGATCGTAACAGACAATGTATCTTCATATCCGAGGATCACATTGCCGAGGGAATCCCCCACAAGGATACTGTTTACCCCTGCTTCATCCATAAGACGCGCCGTCGGGTAATCATAAGCCGTCAGCATTGTTAATTTTGTTCCTTCTTCTTTGGCTTTCTTAAAAGTCAATACTGTGTTTTTCACTTTCCATACCTCTCATCATTTTCATGCAGCAGATCTATAATATTCTCATAATCACGCTGCGGATTCTTTTTCTTTGCTATGTCCGCAAGCACAGACGACAGAGTAATGTACGTTTCCAATTCTTTTTTCGAAAGAGCATCCATATGCTTTCTGACAGTATTTACATCGGCTCTTTCAACAGGCCCCGTAAGCGCCTTTACAGCTCCGTTACGGACCAGCGATTCCGCATTATTTAAGAACAGAGGTCCTAAAGCTTCTCTTGCATCTTCCGATGAAAAACCGCATTTTTCCATTATCTGTACGGCTTCATCAAAAAGCCCGCATACAAGGTTGCTGGCAAATACGGCGGCAGCATGATAAAGCACCTTTTGCTCTGACGTGATGGCCTTTACATGATTTCCGAAACTTTCAAATGTTTCCTGCCAGAATTTTAAATATTTTTCGTGTCCTTCAATTGTAAAAAATGAATTGGAAAGTTCCCTGAATGATTCTGTTTTGCTGTGAATAGCAAACAAGGGATGGATAGAGTAACCAAATGCTCCCATCTGGTCTATTTCAGAAAATACTGCGGATGACAATGCACCGCTGCAATGACAAATACACTTGCCTGATAAATCATATCGTTTTAAGGAATTCCACACACTCCCGATCTCTCCGTCAGGACAAGTCAGGAAAAGAGCATCGCTTGCATCTGTTAAACCTTCAAGCTGCCTGTAACTCTTTGTATGTGTAAATTCAGAAGCCTCATCGGCCGATCTTGGATTTTTGCTGTAATATCCGGATACATCGATGCCGTGTTCCGTAAAATATCTTCCCAGCGTAAATCCAACTTTTCCCGCTCCAATAAAACCAATTCTCATATGTCACCTCCCGTAAAAGGCGATGCTGCGTGTAATCCCGTTCGATACGATACAGGTCTCACTATTTATTTGAGAACAAATTGTATAAGCAAGATGTTTTTGCCTTGGTACAGTTTCAAAAATAGAATACTATCCAATCGTGTATTATACACACACCGGCTAAAAATGTATACATCTTTTGTTAAAAGAATTCTTAAAAATTACGGAAAATATAAAAGACTGCCGAAATGATATCCGCACTAATGCAGGTACCATCTCCACAGTCTTAAAATTTTATCAGTATTTAATTCATCCGGCAACGATATCTACGCCGTTATCCTGTTCTTCGCCCGATATCTCAACGACTACTTTATTCGGAAGACAAACTATCGACTGACCGTCCTTATCTATCTTTCCGGTTTTTATACACAAACCGTCGGGACATGAAGCTTCTTTTATTTCAGCCTTGCCGTCTTTGATGATAAGAAGATTTCTTTCGCCGTTATCTCCTAAAATCTCATACTCCGTATCTTGATCAAGCTCAAATCTGATAACTTCCGCGCCGTCTGTCTTTACGATAACATACCTTCCGTTTTTTTGGGTGAGCATGACCGCAAGAAGCATCACGACTCCGATAACAGCGACAGCCAGCACAATTATGATATCGATCCTATGCTTATTTTTTTTGTCCGTATTCATTTTATAAACCGCTTATCACTGCTGTTGTGTCTGCTGAGTATCCTGAGACTGCTGAGTATCCTGGGGCTGCTGCGCGTCAACAGTTTCAAGCTCTCCGACGGCAACTTCATAATTAACCTGCGCTATGCCAATCTCAGGATTAAAATTGCCCCTCTGAATATTTGTGATATACTCAGACGCTTTCGCAGCCCTCTGGCTGTTAGGATATTTGTTAACTATATCCTGGAAAGCAGCGATAGCTTCCGCAGACTGCTGGTTCAATCTGTACGAATGGGCCAGGTAAGCGCACGCCGAATAACTGTCAGGATTTACGGTCTTAGCCGCAGCAAAATATGTAATGGCGTCTTTATAATTGCCTCTCTGGAAAGCATCCATCGCCGATGCGTTATAGGTTTCATACTGTTTTGAATTAATATCAGAAACCATTCCGTTATAAATGTTCATCGCATTTTCGGAATATACGGAAGTATCGACGTCCTGCAGCGTTTCAAGCGCCTGATCATAATTCTGAGCCGCATAAGCGATATAAGCGTTCAACAGCTTCTCGTAATACTCTATCGCTTTTGAAGCCTCAGAAATCTGCATATTTCCGCTGTCTATAGTCGAATTATATTCTTCGATCCTCGACTCAAGATCTTTAATATGCTCATTCTGTGTGACCATGGCCGAACTGTACTGGGCAACTTTATTTTCGGCGTCTCTGCTTATATTTCTGTTTAATGAAGGAATGACAATAACTCCGACAACAAGCGCGCCGAGAATAATGCCTATTACCATATTTAAAAGACTTAAAAACGCCGGTACCTGATGAAAAGCAACAGGCTGAATAACCTGCTCTGTTATAACTTTTTCCTCATCATCCCAGTTTTTAGTCGTATAGCTGTAATCGGTAACCACTTTACGCGGGGGAAGTTTAAAGTAATCAAGGATCTTATAAATCCCCTTTTTCTTTTCCTTTACGACTCCCTTCGTCAGGCTTTCTCTATCGGTTGTGGTACCCGTCTGCGCGTCGATCTCTTTGAAAAATCTCAGAGATGTAGCGTTTGTCCTGTCGATAGGCGCGGCTTTCTTCAAAACTTTTCTCGCTTTTTCATACTCTCCCCGCTTCATATACAAAAGCGAAAGAAGATAATATGCTTTAATAAGCTTCGGATTGGCCGCAACGACTTTCTTAAGCATTATGATCGCGACGTCATCCTCACCGGCGCGGCATGCATTAAGCGCTCTGTTGTAACGCTTGATCGTCTGCTGAATCGTCTCAAGACGGCTCGGATTTGCCTGAACCCTGTCTATATATTCGGACGCAATATTGTCCTCGGGCATAATATTCTTGCTGATTATCCACTCGCTTAAAGCGGCGACAACCTCGCCCGTTTCAAAATAAACAAGTCCGAGAAGATTCCTCGCGTCGATATTTCTCTTATTAAACTTCAGGCTTCTCTCCAGCAGATCTATAGCGCCCGACATATCTCTGATCTGCGCCTTGTCAAGACCCTGATTATAATACATATTAGAGAGCTGCACTGCTTTATTCTGAACGTTCAGATCCCATCCGCAATTTGAACATACAGATTCACTTCCGGCTTCAGCGCCGCAG
>CASDUB010000051.1 GCA_949283905.1 uncultured Lachnospiraceae bacterium
GATGTAAGACCCATCTTTGTTCCTTTTCTTGTACGGTTAACAACAGCGATGTTTGTTACTTCTGAACCTGTTCCGCATGTTGTAGGAACGATGATAAGCTTTTTAGCTTTAACAAGTTCTTTTCTGTCATAAAGAGCGTCTGTATCGGTAGCGTCTTTAAGGCACATGATCTTTGCAATATCGATGATAGTACCGCCGCCGACAGCGATGATTCTCTCGCAGTCATATTTGTTCATCTCAGCGAGGATAGCGTCTACCATGATGTCTGAAGGCTCGCCGCCTCCGAATTTCTCCTGGAAGATTGTTTTGCATTTTACGCCTGCATTTGACATTACAGGATTGTAGATGTACTCATTTGTAAGAATAAGATCTTTTTCGCCAAGATTAAATTCATCGGCGAACTCTTTAAATGTCTCAAAATGATCGATCTGTGGTGCGATTAAAATTTCTTTCATTTTTTTCTACCTTTCTGCACTTAGCATATATTTTCGGAACTTCTGCTCCAATATTTACCAAGTATCATTTTATACTCATTTAAATGCAAAATCAATTATAAATGCAGTTTTAATCAGCTAAAACAGTTGTTTTTTTGTCTTTATTTTCTTCTGTAATTTCTTCTGTCTTTTCTTCCTTGTCAGCAGCTTTCATCTTTCTTCCGAAAAGGTCCGTAAGCCATTCGATCTTTGCCGCGAGATCCTCTGTCATCGCTTCTTTGCTCACTCTCCATCTCCAGTTGTTTTCTACCGTTCCCGGAGTATTTGTCCTTGCCCATTTTCCGAGGCTGAGATAATCCTGTATAGGTATAATGCAAAGATCCGCTATGCTGCCCATGGCGAGACGCACTATTTCAAACGCAAGATACTCATTGGCTATATTATAATGGCCGACATAGTCGCAGATAAACTTTCTTTCTTCCCAGCCGACGCTTTCGAGCCATCCCACAACAGTGTCGTTGTCATGGGTTCCGGTATATACAACGCAGTTTCTGTTATATTTGTGAGGAAGATAAAGACTGTCATGACTTGAATCAAAGGCAAATTCAAGGATCTTCATTCCCGGATATCCTGTTTCTTCAAGAAGTTCAAACACATCTTCCGTCAAAAATCCAAGATCTTCGGCTATTACCGGAACATCTCCGAATTCTTTTTTCATTTTGTCAAATATTTTGATACCCGGCCCTTTTACCCATTTGCCGTCTATGGCGTTCGGCGCGCCGTTCTCAACTTCATAGTAAGAAGCAAAGCCTCTGAAATGATCTATCCTGAGCATATCGTAGATCTCAAAACAGTGCTTAAATCTCTTCATCCACCATTCAAAATCCGTTTTCTCATGATATTTCCAGTCATATACAGGATTTCCCCAAAGCTGTCCGTCAGGCGTAAAACAATCAGGAGGGCATCCCGCCACAACTTTCGGAGCCAGGTCTTTATCATATTTGAAAAGCTTCGGCGAGCTCCATGCGTCCGCGCTGTCGAGGGCCACATATATCGGAAGATCTCCTATGATATTAATTCCGTTTTTATTAGCGTACTCTTTTAATTTTTGCCACTGTCTGCTGAATGAATATTCGACAAACTTATAAAACAGAATGTCGTCTTCACGCTCTTTTCTGATCTTATCAATGGCGGCTTTATGTCTGAATTTAAGCGGTCTTTCCCATTCATACCACGGCAGGCCTCCGGTGCTGTCCTTGATAGTTTTAAAGAGCGCGTAATCGTCAAGCCATTCTGCATTCTCTTCACAGTATTTTTCAAATTCATCAGTGCTCTTAAATCTTGCGAAAGCCAGACGCAGCGCCGACCATTTTCTCAATGTAAGATCCTTATAATTTATATATTCATTATTTGCGGGCATTTCATATGCTTTCAGCTCGCTCGGATTTAAAAGACCGTCCTCGCAGAGCGCATCCAGCGAGATCAGGTTGGGATCCCCCGCAAATGTTGAATAAGACTGGTACGGCGATCCTGTCGAACCCGTCGGTCCGAGGGGCAGTATCTGCCAGTAGACCTGCCCGGCTTTTTTCAGCCAGTCAACAAAATCATACGCTTCTTTTGATAAAGTGCCTATTCCGTACTTTCCCGGCAGCGAAAATACCGGCAGCAGAATTCCGCTTGCTCTCATATCATTTTCCTCCTGTCTTCAATATCGCTGAGCACCTGCGCTGTAAGTTCTTCTATCGATGCAAACTTTTTCTCGGGCCTCATAAAATGCTTAAGCATAATAACCGCTTTTTTGCCATAGAGATCTCCTTCAAAATCAAGTATAAAAGTTTCCACTCCGATCTCTTTTCCGCTGACAGTCGGCTTTGTTCCTATGTTGGTTATACTGCGGAATAATTTTCCGTCAAACTCAGTGACCGACACATATACGCCGAAAGGAGGAAGTATTTTTTCAGGTTCCGGAACTATGTTGATCGTCGGAAAACCGAATCCCGTTCCCATACTCATTCCTTTTACGATCTCGCCGGCTATAAAATAGTCGAATCCAAGCAGTTCGTTTACTTTTTCTATATTTCCCTGAAGCAGCTCCTCTCTTATATACGTGCTGCTTATCTCTCTGTTGTTCTGACTGTCTTTTTCTTTTTCTATCACGCGGACATTCAGCCCATATTCGGTCGCGTTGTCTTTTAAAAATTTTGCGGAACCCTGACGTTCTTTTCCGAATCTGAAATCCTCGCCTATCACGATCGCCTTTGCATTAAGCTTTTCCATCAGAACATCACGGACAAAATCATCGGCAGTCATATTTCTGACTTCTTCCGTAAACGGACATTCTATCATATAATCAAGTCCGAAGTTTTCAATCAGATCTCGTTTTTCATCATTTGTCACAAGGACGCTGTTGTCTCGCTTTCCCAGTTTTGCCTGCGGCGAAACGTCAAATGTAAACAGCGCCGTCTTCAGATTTTTGGTTTTCGCAAATTCTTCAACCACTTTAAGGAGTTTTTGGTGACCTCTGTGCAGACCGTCAAACTTTCCCAATGTTACGACTGTCGGCCTGTCCGGTCTTATCTCTTCAAGATTATTATAATACTGCAAAATTCCCACCTGCTCATTTTCATCAAGTTTGTTCGAAAAGAATCTTTACCGGTTTAAATACTTTTTCTTCTTTTCTGTACTCATAGATTCCGATAAATAATTCTCCGGAATCATATAAACGGACATTTAACCCGTCCGAAAGTTCTGTCTTATCTGTAATACAATATTTTTCCGGTATCCTGTTTCCGTTTCTCGCCGCTTTGTCCGCGTCCCGTGATACTTTTATTTTAGGATACCTGCTCAGCGCTTCATCCATGGGAAGTATTATCTCTTCCACTCTTTTGTTTTTCACAAATTCTTCCACCTCTGAAAGGCGGTACGCTTTATCTATATCAAATCCTCCCGACTGCGTTCTTGTGAGCTTTTTCATGGCTCCTCCGCAGCCGAGTTTATTTCCTATGTCATCGCAGAGAGAACGGATATATGTTCCCTTGGAACAAGTAACTCTTATAGTTACTTCCGGAAGATCGATCTTCAGAATCTCTATATCATAAAAAATCACTTTTCTCGGTTTTCTTTCTATGACACGTCCTTCTCTGGCAAGTTCATACATTTTCTTTCCGTTGACCTTTAATGCAGAATACATCGGCGGTATCTGCTCCTGTTCGCCGAGAAATGACATGATCACTTCTCTAACCTGTTTTTCGGCGCAAGAAACAGGACAGGTTCTTAAAACCTGCCCTTCCATATCCAACGTATCAGTCGATACTCCGAGGAGCAGCACTGCTTCATATGTTTTTTTTCCGTCTGTCAGAAATTCACACAGTTTAGTCGCTTTTCCGAGACACACAGGCAAAACTCCCCGCGCCGCCGGATCCAGCGTTCCCGTATGACCTATTTTCTTCTGTTTCAGGATCCCCCTGAGCTTCGCGACAACATCAAAGGACGTAAAGCCGGGTTCTTTATAAATATTTATGATTCCGTTCATCGATCAGGCCTCAAGCTGTTCTCTTATCATTGGTATGATCTCTTCTGTTATGTCGTCCATACTTTTTCCGGATATCTTGCAGCCGGAAGCTCTTACATGGCCTCCTCCGCCGAACTGCATGCATATTTTGCTCACATCGACAAGGGCTTTTGATCGCATGCTTATCTTTATCTCTCCGGTATCAAGCTCATGCATGAGCATAGACACTTCAACGCCTATCGTATCCCTCAGTACGCTGACTATGCCTTCGATCTCGTTTGTTTTGACCCCGATTTTTTTGCGGTCTTCCCGCGTGATCCTGCCTACTATAAATTTGCCGTCCAGATATAATGAGCTGTTTACCATAACATAACCCTGCAGTCTCTGCTGGGCATAAGTTTTCTGATAAAACGTCTCGTCGATTATCTTTGCTACGTCAATACCCTTTTCCATAAGCTTTGCAGCGACTCTCATGGTTTCAGGCGATGTGCTTGAATACCTGAAAACTCCCGTGTCATGCACGATTCCCATATAGAGCACTTCGGCACACTGTTTTGATATTTTTTCATATTCCAGATGCCTGTACAAAGCTTCGCATGTGGAGCTGGCGTCAGGATCATTGTAAAAATATGTATACGTCCCGTTATTTGTTTTATGATGATCTATGCACAACACTTCCGGAACTTCGTCAAAAATACCCCTTGCAACACCTATGCGGTCATAGCTCGAGATATCAAGAGCTATCATAAGATCATATTTCTTTTGATCGCCCTCGCTGCAGTAATCATGTATTTTATCAATTCCGTATATGAAATCATATATAGGAGAAACCTTTGCCATATAGACGTCAGCTTCGATTTCGGGATAATTATCCTGCAGATATATCCAAAGTCCCATACATGAACCTATGCAGTCTCCGTCGGGAGTCACATGGCCTGCGATAGCTACCTTCTTTTTTCCGTTAAGATAGTATCCGATATTATTCATCGTCTTCACCTGATTCCGGTTCTGATTCTTTTAC
>CASDUB010000052.1 GCA_949283905.1 uncultured Lachnospiraceae bacterium
GAAGCTTCAAGAATAGACAATCCCTCCAAGGGAAGGCAGTTGAAGGCGAGGGCGACGTATCTTGCCAGACTGATAGAGAGAAAGACTCCCGATCCTTTTATCGAGGAATTTGATTATGATCTTAAGTTTCCGGATGTGGTTTCAGATGAAAATGACAGGGAAAAATCAGCGATTGCCGTAAAAAATTATTCTCTTTCTTACGAACGGGAAATCCTAAAAGATGTTTCATTTGATGTAAAATTCGGGGAAAAAGTCGCTGTTGTCGGAGCGAACGGAACAGGAAAATCCAGTATGCTTCGGGATATATATGAAATGATGAAAAAAGATCCCGAAAATGAAGGGAAACTGGGATTCTTCTCCCAGATATACGATGAAGATGAAAAGGAAATGCTTTCAGGCGGCGAACGCAATATAAAACAGCTCGAAAAGATATCTCAGGGAACGGCATCTATACTGTTTCTGGATGAACCTACGAGTCACCTCGACACATATGCCCAGATTGCCCTTGAAAGAGCCGTTTCAGAGTACAAGGGAACAGTTCTCATGGTGACGCATGACTTTTTCACTGTAGCTAACTGCGCTGAACGCATACTGATACTTGAAAACGGCACATTGCGTGAAGTAAGCCCGAGAGCCTACAGAAAGAGCATTTATAAAAAGTATTTCGACAGCGATATATTTGAAGCGGAGAGAGTCAGGAAAGAAACCGAGATCAGAGTAAACGCGCTGCTCAGACAGGGAAAATATAAAGAGGCAAAAGAAGTCCTTCAAATGGAATGACAAATAAAAAAAGACCGGATCACCGGTCTTTTTTTAAAATCGTTTAATGAGGGGGAAGATAGTAAGTAGTTGATTAACTATCTGTTTATAAGATAATCCATGAATGTGAGTAAATTATGTATATACGCTAAAAGAAAAATTAAAAGTATAAAGAAAATATAAATTTGACAATGATTAGTTTTTAAAATATAGTATTAACAATATAGTTTACAGAATTTAATTCACAGAGTCTATTTTAAGTCTAATAAAAATCCCAATAGTTATTAAAAATGAATTATGAGAGGAAACGCGTTTAAATAAATTTATTTAACGTGTCAAGGTGAAAATATGACAAGAGAAATGTATGAGTCGCTTCCTTTGAGTGAACTTAGACAGGTCGCAAAAGCAAGAGGCCTTAAAGGCGTTTCAACATTGAGAAAGCCTGAACTCATTGAAAGGATGCTTAAAGAGGACGAAAAGCTTGAAGAAGCCGGGAAGCCGGAAAAAATCGAAAAGTCTTATGAAGCTGAAAAACCTGAAAAAAACGAAGAACATAAAAGAACTTATGATCGAAAAACAGCTGAAGAAAAAGACGGAGAAGGTTCTGATAAAACGGAAGAGTCCGGGAAGCAGGAAGAACATGGGAAGCAGGAAGAGCACAGGCTTGATATAAACAGTCTTGACTCCGGACTTGAGGCGAAGGGGATTCTTGAAGTAATGGCTGACGGATACGGTTTTATACGCTCGGACAATTTCCTGCCGGGAGAGAACGACGTATATGTTTCGCCGTCACAGATCAGAAGATTCGGACTGAAGACAGGCGATATGCTCTACGGAAATACCAGGATAAAATCACAGAATGAAAAATTTTCGGCGCTGTTATTTGTAAAGAGTATTAACGGAATCAATCCGAATGTCAGCGCAAGAAGACCGAGTTTTGAAAACATGACGCCGATCTTCCCGAATGAGAGAATACATCTTGAGAGAAACGGCGGAAGTCTCGCCATGAGGATAGTGGATCTTATAAGCCCTATCGGAAAAGGACAGCGAGGAATGATTGTGTCGCCGCCTAAAGCAGGAAAGACAACGCTTTTAAAAGAGGCGGCCAAATCCATATTAAAAAACAATCCGGAAATGCACATAATAATCCTTCTTATCGACGAACGTCCCGAAGAAGTTACTGATATGAAGGAAACTGTTTACGGACATAATGTCGAGATCATTTATTCAACATTTGACGAGACGCCTGAGCATCATAAACGCGTATCGGAAATGGTCATCGAGCGTGCGAAAAGACTTGTAGAAAATAAAAGGGATGTAATAATATTTATAGACAGCATTACGAGACTTGCAAGAGCCTATAACCAGGTCGTTCCGCCGAGCGGAAGAACTCTTTCAGGCGGACTTGATCCGGCGGCTCTTCATATGCCGAAGAGATTTTTCGGAGCAGCACGAAATATGCGCGAAGGCGGCAGCCTTACTATTCTTGCGACGGCGCTTGTCGAAACAGGAAGCAAGATGGATGATGTCGTATATGAAGAATTTAAAGGTACCGGAAATATGGAGCTTGTTCTTGACAGAAAGCTTCAGGAAAGAAGAGTATTTCCGGCTATAGACATAGTAAAATCGGGCACAAGACGAGAGGATCTTCTTCTTACAAAAGAAGAACAGGAAGCTGTAAATAAAATGCGCCGCAGTTTAAACGGAATGAAATCGGATGAAGCGGTGGAAAATATTTTAAATATGTTCGCGAACAGCAGAAATAATGACGAACTGATTAAAATGATACAAAAACAGCGTTTGATATAAGAGGTGACTTATCATGGATCATATAGTTTCAAAGCTTCTTGTTTACGGAGACTTGCCGCAGGACAGCATACTTATGCAGATGGCGGACATATGCAACTGCGCGAGAAATAATACGCAGTCGACAGATGAGCTTATAACAAGATGTTTTCATCAGGTAAAAAGAATACTTGTAATAGCGACAGACTACGGATTTGACAGAAATCTGTGGCAGTGTTATCTGACTTATCTGCTGATAACGGATGAAAATCCGTTTACTCTGACATCCGAAAAAGTTGGGGCAAAGGAAGGCAGTGTAAACGTTTTTGCGAAGCACGATTACAAGGCGTTTATGGAACTGTTTCACTATTCCTTCGACTGGCTTGAGGAGAAGCTCGGGATAGACTGCTTCAGTATAATAGTTAACTACAAAGCTATTGGAAAGCCTGAGCTTATGTACAATAAAAATGTAAGCGAAAAAGTACAGGATTTGAGCAAAAAGCTTGACGGTGCGGCTGATGAAAATGAATTTTTTGACCTGATCACCGGATTTTACAGGGATTACGGCGTAGGCATGTTCGGACTTAACAAAGCGTTCAGAATAAGCAGCACAAACGATGAATTGAAGTTTCACGCCATAAACAACATGGAAAAAGTAATGCTTGACGATCTGATAGGTTATGAAATTCAGAAGAAGAAACTTGTGGACAATACAAAAGCCTTTGTTGAAGGCAAAAAAGCGAATAACTGTCTTTTGTACGGCGATTCGGGAACGGGAAAATCTACGAGTATCAAAGCGATCGTAAATGAATTCTATCCGCAGGGCCTTCGAATGATCGAAATTTATAAACATCAGTTCAAAGATCTTTCATCGGTCATTGCCAGGATAAAAAACAGAAATTATAAATTTATCATATATATGGATGATCTTTCGTTTGAAGAATTTGAGATAGAGTATAAATTCCTTAAAGCGGTTATAGAGGGCGGAGTTGAAACAAAACCTGACAATATACTTATCTATGCCACTTCCAACAGAAGACATCTTATCAAAGAAACATGGAAAGACAGGGATGACGTTGAAAATTCGGCCGGAATTCACCGTTCCGATACGATGGAAGAAAAACTTTCTCTTGTAAACAGATTCGGCGTTACGATAAATTATTCGAAACCGAATCAGAAAGAATTTTTCAATATCGTTGTTGAACTTGCTAAACGCGCCGGTATCGATATGGATGAAAAAGAGCTTACGGCGGAAGCAAACAAATGGGAACTTTCCCACGGCGGCATTTCAGGAAGAACTGCCCAGCAGTTCATCACTTATTTATTGGGACAGAGGTAAATATGAAAAAGAAAAAAAGACAGAGAATAATAACGCTGATACTTGCAATTATTATCATAGCGGCCATGGTCGCTCCTATGGTCATTTCCGGATTAAATTCTCTTTAAGAATCTTGTAATATGGCATATAATGATGTAAGATGTCAGTTGTATTTGCACTTTAATGCGCTAACAGATAACATCATATCATAATACATAATATGCGAAATGGATTTAGTGATATAATTTCGATAACTACAGGAGGAAAACAGAATGAGAAGCGACGTAGTAAAAGCAGGACCTGACAGAGCGCCTCAGCGTTCATTGTTTTATGCGGCAGGTTTTACGGAAGAAGAATTAAAGAAACCGTTGATCGGTGTTATTTGTTCATACAGTGAGATCATCCCGGGGCATACGCATCTTGATAAGATTGCGGATGCCGTAAAGGCAGGGGTGTACGCAGCGGGCGGAACGCCTGTAATGGTTCCGTCTATCGGAGTTTGCGACGGTATTGTTATGGGACATAAAGGCATGAGATATTCTCTCGCTTCAAGAGAGCTTATTGCCGATTCTGTAGAGACAATGGCAGCGGGACATTGTTTTGACGGTATGGTGCTTATCCCGAACTGCGATAAGATCGTTCCCGGTATGGTAATGGGCGCGCTCCGCGTTAACTGCCCGTCTATAGTGGTTTCGGGAGGACCGATGCTCGCAGGACATATCAACGGATCGAAGACAAGCCTTTCACAGATGTTTGAAGCCGTAGGCGCGTACAAAGCGGGGCTTATCGACGACAGGGAACTGCAGTTAAGAGAAGAGTCATGCTGTCCTTCATGCGGTTCATGTTCGGGAATGTTTACGGCAAACTCTATGAACTGTCTGTGTGAAGCCATAGGACTTGCTCTTCCGGGAAACGGAAGCATTCCTGCTGTTTATTCGGCAAGAACAATGCTTGCTAAACATGCGGGCATGAAGATAATGGAACTTGTTGAAAAAGATATCAAGCCAAGAGATATCGTAACCCATGAAGCTTTAAAAAATGCGATCACTGTGGATATGGCGCTCGGATGTTCAACAAACTCTGCGCTTCATCTTCCGGCTATCGCTCATGAAGCGGGACTTAAACTCGATCTTCACTATTTCAATGAGATCAGCGAGAAGACGCCTAACCTGTGTCATCTTGCGCCTGCAGGCAACCACTATATGGAAGAACTCAACGCTGCCGGCGGAGTATCTGCCGTTATGAAACAGCTTGCAGATAAGGGACTTATTAATACGGAGCTTATGACGGTAACAGGAAAGACTATCGGTGAAAATATCAAAGACGCTCAGAATATGGATACGGAGATCATTCGTCCGATGGATAATCCGTACAGCCGTACAGGCGGTCTTGCGTTCCTCTTTGGAAATATCGCGAAAAAAGGCTGCGTAGTTAAAAGAAGCGCCGTGGTTCCCGAGATGCAGGTGCACAGCTGCAGAGCAAGGGTATTTAACAGCGAAGAAGAAGCTGTTGAGGCTATTTACGGCGGAAAGATCGTAGCGGGCGACATAGTTGTTATCCTCTATGAGGGACCTAAAGGAGGACCGGGTATGAGAGAAATGCTTGTTCCGACGTCTGCCCTCGTAGGCATGGGACTCGGAGCATCTGTTGCCCTTATTACAGACGGACGTTTTTCCGGAGCTTCCCAGGGAGCAGCTATCGGACACGTATCGCCTGAAGCGGCAATGGGCGGAGAGATCGGTCTTCTTCGTGACGGAGACATAATCGATATCGATATGACAAAATATGAGATCAATGCGCGCGTATCGGAAGAAGAATTCGCGAAGAGACGTGCAGAGCAGGTATTGCCTGAACCGAATGTTAAATCGGGATGGCTTAACAGATACAGCCGTCTTGTCGCAGGCGCGGACGAAGGCGCTGTTCTGAAATAATTCGAGAGGTAGGAATATATGGTAAATGTAGCGGTATTGGGCTATGGCACTATCGGAAGCGGTGTCGTAGAAGTAATAAACAGAAATAATGCTCTTTTAAAAGAAAATGTAAGAGACGATATTCAGGTAAAATATGTACTTGACTTAAGAAAATTTCCGGGAGATCCCGTAGAAAAGGTTCTTACGGACGATTTTAATGTGATCTTAAACGATCCTGAAGTAGATATCGTAGTAGAAACTATGGGCGGAATCCATCCGGCGTATGATTTTTCAAAAGCTGCGCTGGAAGCCGGAAAAAATGTATGTACATCAAACAAGGCTGTCGTAGCCGAGTGCGGTCACGAGCTTATGACTATCGCTAAGGCAAACAGCGTGAATTACATGTTTGAGGCAAGTTGCGGAGGAGGTATTCCGATCATTCGTCCGCTCTATTCATGTCTTACAGGCGATGTCATCGAAGAGATAACAGGCATTATGAACGGTACTACAAACTATATCCTTACAAAGATGTTCGAAGAGGGAGCTTCTTTTGAACATGTTTTGAAAGAAGCGCAGGATATGGGATATGCTGAGAAGGATCCGACGGCGGATATAGAAGGACATGATCCGTGCCGTAAAATATCGATCCTTTCATCCATCGCCTACAATAGACAGATGGATTATACGGATCTTTACTGTGAGGGAATCACAAAGCTTACAGCAGATGATTTTAAATATGCAAAGAAACTCGGCGCGAAAGTTAAGCTTTTCGGAACGAGCACAAATACAGAAGACGGTATATCGGCTATGGTAGCTCCGTTTATGATCGACAGCTCAAATCCGCTCTATTCGGTGGACGATGTCTTTAACGCTATCTTTGTAAAGGGAAATATGCTCGGAGACGCTATGTTCTACGGCTCGGGCGCGGGAAAACTTCCGACTGCCAGCGCGGTTGTGGGAGACGTTGTCGAGATGGCGCGTCATCTGCATGAAACTGTAAATAAAGTATGGTCTTCAGAAAAGATCAGCATAATCCCGCAGGAAAAAGTTAAGAATGCTTTCTTTGTTCGTGTAAAAGGAAATGTTTCCGAAGAAGGAAAGAAAGTATCAGAAGTATTCGGCAAAGTCAGATTTGTTGAGATTCAGGAACTTCCGGGCGAGTTCGCGTTTATAACCGTAGTTATGCCGGAGGGCGAGTTTGCCGAAAAAGAGAAACAGATACCGGGAATAATCAGCAAAATAAGATCAAGACTTGCATAAGAGGAAAACACTATGAAGTATATTTTAATGCTCGGAGACGGAATGGCGGATGAAGCGATCAAAGAGCTTGGAAACAGGACGCCTCTTGAAGCGGCGGATACGCCGAATCTGGATATTTATGCTCCGAAATCGGAAATAGGAATGGTTGCGACCATACCGGAAGGAATGTCTCCGGGAAGCGATACGGCCAATCTTTCAGTAATAGGATACGATCCGAAAAAATATTATACGGGAAGATCTCCCCTTGAGGCTTTAAGTATAGGAGTACCTATGAAAGAAACGGATGTTGCGCTCAGAGCGAACATCGTGACTCTTTCGGAAGATGAAGGAAAGCCGTATTCAGAGCAGACGATTATCGATCACAGCTCAGGAGAGATCAGCACAGAGGATGCGGCAATACTTATCAAATATGTAGCCGAAAAGCTTGAAAATGAAAAATTCAAATTTTATGTAGGAACAAGCTACAGACATTGTCTGATATGGGACAACGGAAGCGTACTTCCGTTTACGCCGCCTCATGACGTATTGGGACAGAAGATAGGCCAGTACCTGCCTCTTAACGAAGAACTTAGAAAGATGCAGGAAAAGAGCTATGAACTTCTCAAGGACCATCCTATAAACATCAAGCGTAAAGCGGAAGGATTAAATCCGGCCAACAGCCTTTGGTTCTGGGGAGCGGGAACAAAACCTGCGCTCGATTCGTTTGAGAATAAATTCCACAAAAAATGCGCCATGATATCGGCAGTAGATCTCCTTAAAGGAATCGCCGTAGGATGCGGAATGGACAATATCAATGTAGAGGGCGCAAACGGCGGACTTCATACAAATTACGGCGGAAAAGCTCAGGCAGCCATAAAAGCGCTTCTTGAGGACGGATATGATATGGTATATATCCATCTGGAAGCTCCGGATGAAATGGGTCATCAGGGGAGCTATGAGCGCAAGATACAGGCAATTTCCAATATGGACAAGCTCATAATCGGACCAATAAAAGAGGCAATGGAAAAATCCGGCGAAGATTACAGACTTCTTGTGCTTCCGGATCATCCTACGCCCGTCAGAATACGTACTCATGTTGCAGATCCGGTTCCGTATCTTTTGTATGACAGCACTAAAGAAGAAAATCATACATGGAAATACAATGAGGCGGATGCAAGACAGAGCGGAAACTTTGTTTCGCGCGGATGCAATATGATGAAGTATTTTCTTGAACAAAATTGATTTTTCAAGGAGGGAAAATTATGTTTTGCAGCAGATGCGGTACAAAAAATGACGATGGAAGCAGATTTTGCTACAAATGCGGCGCTCCGTTGGAAACAAATAACTATGGCATGCAAAATAATCCTGTTCAGCATCAGGTGTATCAAAGAGGACCGTTTGATTCTGTCTTGTTCCTCATAGCCGTGATATTGACTACCGTAACACTGATTATCACGCTTGCTCGGAGCAATCCTATAGCTCAGATATCTGCTTATCTGCAGAGTGTGCAGCTGTATTTTGATGCGTTTGGTTTCATAGCAACAGTAACTAATGTGCTTGTTGTAATATCGTCGATAACGTCTGTAGCAATATTAATTGCGCTTTGGATTGCTGTTTTGAGCAGATTCCTCGGAAAAGGAATTTTAAATATCGGCGCTACTATAGCTCATGTGGTTCTTGTAATATATGCCGTTATGATGTTCGCGGCGATAGTCATAGCAGTTTATGCCGTTGTATCGGTCAGCAATCTGCTGAACATGTACGGAGGTTCTTCGGATATGGTATCCGCGATGGCGTTTATATACGTATACATCGCGATAATAATCGCCATATGTATACTTTTCGCCGTATTTTATCTTAAGGCAGCGAAAGCCGCCGATAAAGTGATAAAATCAGGCGGAAAACTTATCTGCTCAGGTTATGTTCCTGTATTTTTGATAGTGATGGCAGCACTTGGGTTTATCGGAATGCTTACTCTGGCGGGACTCTTCACATATGCTATGACATCCACGGCTTTGGGATCTTACGGTTATATAATGGCAGGCCAGGGCACAGTGCTGTTCGCGGGCCTTATGTCGATCGCTTCTATGATCATATTTGCAATTTGGATTTTTAAGAACAGGGTTAAAGAATAAAAGTTTTATTAAAGTTAATAAAAGACAAGATATGATGCCGCGGCAATGAATTTCATTGCCGTGGTATTTTTTTGCAAAAAACGGTTGTAATGAAGTGTTACGAATTGTAACAGCCGGTTTATGTATGAAGTGCTGAAAGTCAGATAAAATATATAAAAGAATTGTTTTTGACAAAAAAGGAGTGGAAATGCTTCAGATCGGATCTTTACTGGATGACAAATACAGAATCTTAAGCGTGATCGGGAGAGGCGGCATGAGCGTAGTCTATCTTGCTATTAATGAACGCGCAAATAAAACATGGGCCGTCAAGGAAGTACGCAAAGAAGGCGTTATAGATTTTGAAACAGTGAAGCAGGGTCTTGCTGCGGAAGTCGATATGCTTAAGAAGTTAAAACACCCTTTTTTGCCGAGTATCATAGACGTTTTGGATTATGAAGACAGTTTTGTTATCGTAATGGATTATGTAGAAGGTCTGAGTTTAAGCGAATTATTGAAATCTGAAGGCCCGCAGCCGGAGAAAAAAGCGGTCAGATGGGCAAGACAGCTGTGCAATGTCATAGGGTATCTTCACAGACAGGATCCGCCGATAATTTACAGAGATATAAAGCCTTCAAATATAATGCTGAAACCTGATGGGAATATTACATTGATCGATTTCGGCACCGCAAGGGAGTTTAAGAACAGGAATATGATTGAAGATACGGTATGCCTCGGGACAAGAGGATACGCTGCTCCTGAGCAGTTCGGAGGAAGAGGGCAGAGTGATTGCCGGACAGATATTTACTGTATGGGAACTACTCTGTATCACCTTATAACAGGTCATTGTCCGGCTGAACCGCCTTACGAGATCAAGCCGATAAGCTGCTGGATGCCTGCATATGCCGGTTCGGGACTTGAAAAACTGATTCTTAAATGTACTAAACAGGATCCGTCGGAAAGATATCAGTCGTGCGATGAACTGATGTACGCGCTTAGACATTATAAAGAAGAAGACGAATCGGTCATCATGCGACGTAAAAAAGCGAGAAGGAGGTTTGCGGCAGGCATCGCTGTCGGTTTTATAGGACTGGTAGGCGCGATAGGGTCAGCTCTGGCCATATACGGCGCAAAGAGAACGACATACGAAGCCAATATAGAAATGGCATCATGTATGGAGACGCTTGACGACGCCGAAGAATATCTTAACAAAGCGCTGGAACTTGATCCCGGAGCCGCGGAAGCTTATCTGACGATAATGAATTTTGCTGACAACGATATCCTGAAGAATGACGGAAGGCTCACATCCGAAACGGCAAATATGATAAACGGTTTTCTGAAGAGTATGTCATCCGGTTCGGTATCAAACGAGGAAAGACTTAAGACTCAAAACCCTTATTTATACACAAAGATAATGTACGATTTGGGGATAGATTATTTTTTTCTGAAGGACAATACAGCCGAAAACAAAAAAGTCGCAAGCGAGAACTGTTTCGCTAATATACAGGACGAAAAATATGCCGGCCTTCTCAAACCGGAACAGGCGGAACTCTCCGCGATTCTTTTCAGGATAGGCAGTTATATAACTTCGATGAATACGAATATTTCAAAGTACAAGGACGATTCCGAGCAGGGAAGCAATTACAGGACGATGTTTGATGATTATTCCCAAATTGTGTCGGGCGATTTGAAAAGCAGAGTGGAGAAAGACATTTACTGCATAAAGATTTATGAGCATGTCGCTTATGAAATAGCAAAAGATTTTGAAAATTATATTTCAGATGGCGTATCGAAAGATGAACTGCAGGATATTTTAAATACGATAAACGGCGGTCTGGATAATCTTGACATAAAAATGGATAATCCTGTATTTGAGGACAGAAATAACGCGAAGAAAACAGTGGGCAATGCGATGCTTACCGTTTCAGCATCGAAAGTATGAAGATTTGATATATAAAAGAGTTATAAGAGGAGGAAATAAAATGGATCCCCGGCAGCAGATAGAGTTGTTTACAGCGCTTTTTTATATATGTCTCGCAATTATGGCGGCGGGATTTTCTTTTTCGATATTTACATTTTTTAAATACAAAGATGAACAGAAGTAAGGAGGAGCGATGAGAGAAAAAAAGATAGTTATTGCATCGTTTGTGATAATGATGTTTATGTGCGTATTTGAGTTGTGTTTAAATAAAGAAACGGTTATGGCTCATATCGCCGGAGGATCGGAACAGAGCGAAATAACAGAAGAAGATACTGTCATTGATACGGAGGCGCCGGTTGTGGAAGTCAGCACCAAAGCGCGGTTTTTTAATAAAATTACGGGAGAAGAAAATATAAA
>CASDUB010000053.1 GCA_949283905.1 uncultured Lachnospiraceae bacterium
AAAACAACTGTTGCGCTTCATATGGTTGCGGAGGTACAGAAAAGAGGAGGTATCGCGGGATTTATAGACGCAGAGCACGCCCTTGACCCTGTATATGCAAAGAACATAGGCGTTGATATCGATGAACTCTATATATCACAGCCGGATAACGGCGAGCAGGCTCTTGAAATAACAGAGACAATGGTTCGCTCGGGAGCTGTTGATATAGTTATAGTAGACTCTGTTGCGGCTCTCGTTCCAAAGAGCGAGATCGAAGGCGAAATGGGCGATATGCATGTAGGTCTTCAGGCGCGAATGATGTCTCAGGCGTGCCGTAAGCTTACATCGGCTATCAGCAAAACAAACTGTATCGTCATATTCATAAATCAGCTCCGAGACAAAGTTGGAGTTATCTACGGATCTTCAGAGACGACGACAGGCGGAAGAGCGCTTAAATTCTACGCGTCAGTTCGAATCGACGTCAGACGTATCGAACAGCTTAAACAAAACGGCGAATCAGTAGGAAACAGAGTAAGAGCTAAGATCGTTAAAAATAAAGTAGCTCCGCCGTTTAAAGAAGCTGAATTTGATATCATGTACGGCAAGGGAATCTCAAAAGAGGGCGATATCCTTGATCTTGGAGTTAAGAAAGGAATCGTGCAGAAAAGCGGCGCATGGTTTTCTTATGACGGCGAAAAGATCGGACAGGGACGTGAGAACGCTAAAAACTTCCTCACTAACAACCCTGAGATAATGGATACGATCGAAAAACAGGTCAGAAGATCTTTTGGGCTTGACGGCGGAATAGAAGGCGACGAGATTCAAGAGACTGAAGAATGAAAGAATATCAGGATAAGAAAAACAAAAGCGCGTCGGTAAAAGCCATGGAACTGCTTTTATATAAGAGCAGAACTGAAAAAGAGCTGAGAGATAAACTGCTTGAAAAAGAGTATTCCGAAGAAGAAGCCGATGAAGCTATCAGATATGTTAAGTCATACGGATACATAAATGACGAAGCGTATGCTGAGCAGTATGTATCGCTCAGGGCTAAAGAAAAAGGAAGATCGCTTCTAAAAACGGAACTTAAGAGAAAAGGCATAGAAGAATCTCAGATCGAAGAAGCTCTTTCAGGCATTGAAGATGACGAAGAGCAGATAATATATGAACTGATCAGAAAAAGAGCAGGCGAGCCCCACGATCTTGACGAGAAAGAATACAGAAGGTTATTCGGTTACTGTGCGCGCAGAGGTTTTTCGGGCAGCAAAATTCATAAAGCGTTAAATGAATATAAAACAGAGGTCACTACCCGGTGACCTCTGTTTTTAAATGTTCTCCACGTCTTTTGACCAGCCGCCTATGCCTATGGAAGCGGGGCCGGAGTGGCATGTTATCACAAGACCGCAGGGATTAATTTCTACATGTTTAAAACCGAGTTCTCTTGCGGTATTTTTCAGGATATCGTGCCCTTCTTCCGACAGTCCTTCAGTTGCGACTATATATAAAGCTTCTTTTGAGATATTGTTTTCATTCGCAAAGTCATTGATAAATCTGTAGATCAGTTTTTCCGTTTTGCCGCGATATTTTTTTGTGGCCACAAGCTCGCCGTTTTTTAATTCGATAAGCGGCTTGATATTTAAAAGAGTGGCGCCGATATAAGCGGCGTTGGAGCATCTTCCGCCGGCCTTGAGGAATTTCAAGTTTCCGGGAAGAAATGAAAAATGTATTTTGTCTGCCAGAGATGAAAGCTCATCTGCCAGAGAAAGATATGCCCAATCGGCGTCTTCGAGAGATTCTTTTCGTTTGTTAATAATTTCGATTGCTTTAACGATGAACGCTGTTGCTCCGCCTGAAACGCTCTTTGTATTGACGAAATAAATATCGTCAAAGTTTTCCGCGGCTATTATGCCGTTCTGGTATGAGCATGTAGTAGACGCGGAATATGCAAGATGAAAAATAACGCAGCCGGGATGCTCTTCGCGAACCTGTTTGAACAGGTTTTCAAAGTCGTAAACATTTACCGCCGACGTAGTCGGAATCTTTGAAGTTTCATCGTAATAATTATAGATTCGCTGAACGGGAATACTCCTGTCGGCAAATGTTTCGCCGTTCATTGTTATGTACATTGGCGCAACATAGATGTTGTTTTCTTTTATTATATGTTCCGGAAGATCATTTCCGCTTTCTGTTGTAATTATTATCTCTCTCATAAATTATAAGTTCGATCCGGCTGCATCAGTTATAAAGCCGGACCTGTTTTCCTTTCGTGATTGTTTCTTAACAGATGATAGTTGATTTAAGCTTTATATTTCGTGAAAAAAAACGCGGAAAAAGTTTACATATGATTTACCTTGCAAAAAATGATTATGATCAAAGAACATATTTTTGCCATATATTAATCACATTTTAATCACATTTGGAATTTAGTATTACAGGCATAAAAGGAAAGGAGATACAGCATTATGTTTGATAATGAAAAATATAATAACGACAGCAACAACGAAGTGACAAATGCAAGCGGACAGCAGGAACATAACAATACGACACCGGAGGAAACATCCAATAATAATTATGACAGATATAAACCGTCAGGTTATTCCTATTATAATTACAGTAATCAGAACAGCTACCAGCAAAATACATACGGAAGTTACGCCGGTCCTCAGAATGATGCTCATGAAAAAAAGGAAAAAAAGAAAAACTCGAGGAAAACCAATTCTTCTTTAAATAAAACCGCAGCGGCGCCAAAATCAGCTGCAAAAAAATTAGGCTTTGCAGCTGCATTTGCTGCTGTAGTAGGACTTGTCGCAGGTTCGGCGTTTTATGCAGTAAACGCTGTCGGAAATATGTTTATATATGATACGGCAAGATCATCACAGAGCGCAAAGATAGAGCAGTCGTCGGACAGCGAAGGTGAAAGCAACGTTGACAATATTTTAAACGACGGAGCATTCGAAGAAAAAAATGAAACAACAGCTTCGACAACATCCGGCGAAAAAACAGTATCGGCCGTAGCGGAAGAATGTATGCCGTCTGTTGTTACTATAGCAACTATTTCGGTTAAGGAAATGCAGAGCTTTTTCGGCGGAAGCCAGAAATATGAAGCCGAGGGAGCCGGAACAGGAGTTATCGTAGGCGAAAATGATACGGAACTTCTTATAGCAACTAACAATCACGTTGTAAACGGCGCTACATCCTTGTCAGTCGGATTTATCGATCAGACTTCTGTAGAAGCATACGTAAAGGGAACTGATTTTGACAATGACCTTGCGGTCGTAGCGGTAAAGCTTTCGGATATTCCGCAGGAGACGCTGAATCAGATTTCGGTTATTGAAATAGGCAATTCAGATAATCTTCAGCTGGGCGATCAGGTAGTGGCTATCGGAAACGCTCTCGGATACGGACAGTCTGTAACAAGCGGATATGTCAGCGCATTGGGAAGAGATCTTGAACTTTCTGACGGCGGAGAAACATTTACATCGACAGATCTTATTCAGACAGACGCAGCCATCAATTCAGGAAACTCAGGCGGAGCTCTTTTAAATATGGACGGACAGCTTGTCGGAATCAACGAAGCAAAGAGCGGCTCTGTCAGCGGATCGGCTTCTGTAGAAGGTATGGGATATGCGATTCCTATAGATAAAGCGCTTCCGATACTCAATGATCTTATGTCAAGACCGACAAGAACTCCTGTGGATGAAGACAAAGCGGGATATCTTGGAATCACATGCGCAGATGTAACGGATGAAATAGCTTCAAGCTACAATATGCCTATAGGCGTTTGCATTACAGGTCTGGTTGAAAACGGTCCGTGCGAGCAGGCAGGACTTAAAGTAGGCGATGTTATTACTGAGTTTGGCGGTTATGAGATATCTTCGTATGAAGAACTTACAAGCGAGCTGACTTATTATGAAGCCGGAACAAGCGTGCAGGTAAAATATATGCGTGCCGATGACGGAACTTATGTTGAAGGAGAAGCAACTGTTGTTCTCGGTACGGCGGATGTATTGGAAAATAATAACATAAACAGATAATCATGGATTAAACACATGCGGATACGATTGTGATAATATCACTTTGTATCCGCTTTCTTAATTTTTATGGTTGATGCAGCAATTCACGTCGGAGGAAAGAATTTGTCTTTGAAGTTTATTGATGATATAATAAACATGATTTGATCTGAATGTCGTATATTTTAAAGAGGAACACGGATGGACGAATATACAGCTTTAGCTTCTATATATGATGAATTCATGGATAACATTGATTATGAAGTATGGGGTGAAAGAATCAGCGAGATCCTGTCGCAGGAAGGGATAAAGGACGGATTGGTTCTGGATCTCGGCTGCGGAACGGGAATTATTACCGAATTTCTCGCTTCCAAAGGATATGATATGACAGGCGTCGACGCATCCGAGGAAATGCTTCAAAAAGCCATGGATAAAAAGCGGATATCGGGAGCGGATATTTTATATCTGCTGCAGGACATGAGAGAATTTGAACTTTACGGCACGATGCGCGCGATAGTGAGCACCTGTGACAGTTTAAATTATATCATAGAGCCCGAGGAACTTCTTGACGTGTTCAGGCTGGTAAATAATTATCTCGATCCCGGCGGTATTTTTATTTTTGACTTCAACACGAAGAAAAAATATTCCGGGATAGGAAATACTTCTATTTGCGAGACGAGAGATTCGGCCAGCTTTATATGGGA
>CASDUB010000054.1 GCA_949283905.1 uncultured Lachnospiraceae bacterium
GTATACAGCTGCAATATTCCTGATACAAAAGCTCCTGTGGAGAACTTCTCATACAAAGCTTCGGGATATCCTGCTCCGGCAATAAAAACAGCTAAACCGAAGGTACTTATTCCTGCATTCCCTGGAACAAACTGCGAGTATGATTCGGCCAAAGCAGTAGCTGACGTGGGAGCTGAGCCTGAGATAATCGTAATAAACAACCTTTCATCCGCAGGTCTTCAGGCTTCTACCGAAAAATTCGCCAAAGAGCTCAAAACAGCTCAGATGATATTTATACCCGGCGGTTTTTCAGGCGGCGACGAACCTGACGGATCAGGCAAATTTATCACAGCCTTCTTCAGAAACGCGCAGATCAAAGAACTCGTACACGACCTTCTCAATAACCGCGACGGTCTCATGTGCGGTATCTGCAACGGTTTCCAGGCTCTCATCAAGCTCGGTCTCGTTCCTTATGGAAAGATTATCGACACAGATGAAAATTGCCCGACGCTTACATTTAATACTATCGCAAGACATCAGTCACGTATCGTACAGACAAGGATCGCTTCAAACAAGTCTCCATGGCTTTCAAACATGAATGTCGGCGATATAGTTAATGTACCTATTTCCCACGGTGAAGGACGTTTCATCGCAGACGAAAAACTTATAAAAGAACTTGCCGCAAACGGACAGATCGCAACACAGTATGTGGATCTTAACGGAAACGCGACAACGGACGTTCACTTTAATCCAAATAACTCTATGTACGCTATCGAAGGTATTACTTCTCCTGACGGCCGAGTATTTGGTAAGATGGGACATTCGGAAAGAATCGGAAGCAATCTTTACAAAAATGTTCCTGGTGAATACGATATCCGTATGTTTGACGCGGCAGTTAAGTATTTCAAATAGATACCAGGATTTCAAGGTTCTTACCCACATGAGCTTGCTCATAAGTGGGTGAAAACCTTTGAAACCCGCCACAATATGAGCATGAAAGTGGGATATTTATCCCACGATATGCGAATGTTGTGTAGGATTGCGGGAGTGCGCAGCACAAAGCAATCCGCAGGTATTATAAATTAGGTTCTTTTGACCCCAACATCATAAACAACCGGAAAGGTAACAGATAAAATGGCAGACATAAGAAACGTACCTGTAGTAGAAATTGTAAATCAGCTTGAGTCACACGTTTCGCATAAGGAATTTGACCAGGCTGCAGAATATATTACAGGGAAGATCAATGAATACAAAGACACGCCTGATCACATGGGCTTTCTTGCCCTTCTAAATGAGGCGATGCTTTTCTACACGGAAATTAAAAAAGCTGATGAAGCTCTTGAATATGCCGATAAAGCAATCTCTATAATCAACAATCCGATGCTTGATACAAGAGCGGCAGAAGCAACTATCTCCCTCAATGCGGCAAAGATTTACAGATTGTGCGGTCAAAAAGATAAAGCTCTTTTCCTGTACATCCGCTCTGTCGATCACTATGAAAAGGAATTTGAGCCGAACGATCCAAGACTCGCCAACATGTACAACAATATCGCGCTTAATATATCGGCTTTACATGAAATATCCGCCGCAATGGATCTGTATGACAAAGCGATAGATATACTCAGCAAGCGCGACGACAGCGCTCCTGAACTTGCGCTTACGCATTTAAATGTTGCATTTGTTCTTTACAAAACCGATAAAGAAGCGCATAAAGAGGAGATAGATAAACGTATCGCGATCGCGAAAGAACTGATCGATTCAAGCATTACCGAAGACAGCTACTACGCCCGCGTATGCGAACAATGTGCGAACAGCTTCGCGCTTGTCGGAAGAGCTGATTATCAGAGAGAGCTTCTTAACAGAGCTAAACTGATAAATATAAAAGCAAAGAAAAGCAAAAAGTAAATATTTTCTCAAAAAAGCTCCGATGAAAATTCACCGGAGCTTTTTATATTTAAATTAAAATATTCAGCATTCTGATATACGTTATTCATCCAGTACGCTTCTGTCCCAGTCGCCTTCAGGCCAGTTATTCCAGTACCACGATGTAACGGTGCCGCTTTCGTCACAGGTTAAACTGATCCAGAATATCGTTTCTCCCGACGCTTTTTTTACATAAGTACCTTTCGAGTTTGCGTCCAGTCTCTTCCAGTTGTCGCCTAAAAGCGCTGTGTCAAATGAATCGACATTGTCCCCCACTTTGCATCCGTAAAGCACAACCGCAGAATTTCCGTCGTTTCTCATACTTGCTATACCGTATTCGGGATCGAACTCGAGATAATATCCGTCTTTGACATATGAATCATCGCTCATCTGCCACGGCTCTGTAAGTTCCATTCCCAGTGAGCTTACAAGCGGTTCATAATCTTCAAAATATCCGGATATCTCTATCGTATTTTCGTTATTTTCTTCTGCCGGGGTTTCTCCACTTTCCTCAGATTCGGCACTCACAGATGAAGCTGCGTTATCACTGCCCGATACCACTTCTGTATTCGAATCATTTTCAACTGATGAAACACTGCTGACTTCTAATTCGGATATCGCTGATGTTTCATTATTACTTGTTTCGTTTTGAGATGTATCTTCACTGCTGATTTCTGAAGTTTCATCTTTTGTTTCAGTCTTCTCCTTCGGAATTCCGCATGCCGAAATTGAAAAAATCATACATGAAACTGCAGACAGCGCAATTATCTTTTTTATGGCTTTTCGCATTTGATTTCCTCCGAGTTTAAAATATTCACTAAAATTGTATCACTTTTTGATATATAATCAACAGCTATTTCGAAGCGCCAATCCCTTACACCTTTGACATCTGAAAAGTTTTGATTGTATTTGTCACAGACAGGCTATACAATACAACTGAATATTTAACTGATTTTTAGTGAGGTTTTATGCTTACTTTTAATGATTCTACAAAAAATGATATTAAATGGTGCGTATCAAACGACTGTCTGATCGTGCTGAATATCATTGACGGGCGGCTCTTATTTAACTTTCCCGTTAAAGGTTCGAATGGAAATATTGACGCCGCTCTCTCAGAAATCGATCTTTATTCATACGAACAGGGCTGCTTTCCCTCATTTATTTTTGTGCCGGACAAAGAAGCCGAATATCTGCTGAACAGATACCGTTATGTACATATCGAAGATCTTCCGCTGATGAACACCTCTGCATTTTGCCCGGTAAGCGATATTTATGAGCATCTCTCTTCCATTCCTTCAATCACGACAGACCGGCTTACACTTGATGAGATCAAAAAAGCTGACATTCCCGACTATAATCGGCTCATTCTCGACAAAGAACGCAATAAATGGTGGGGATATGACGATCTGGGATCGCTTGAAGAACCGTTTACAGAGGAAAGCTTTTACAATGTTGCAAAAAACGACTGGAAAGCCGGACTTGCAGTAAACTTTGCAATACGTCTTAATGGTAAAATGATCGGCGAAGCCGTTCTGTATAATTTTGACCTGCGCGGCGGCGCAGAACTCGGAGCCCGTATTTTTCCGGAGTATTCCGGTCACGGATACGGCACAGAAGCTTTTCAGGCTGTCTGCAATTGGGCACTGTTCAAATTACATATGTTAAAGGTCGTCGCAAAATGCTATACTGAGAATGCAGCGTCATATAAAATGCTTTCTTCCTGCATGAAAGAAATCGGCTCAGATGAAACTTTTTATTATTTTGAAACTAAATATACCGATCAATGACCCAATCAAAAGGACTTAAATAATGGAATTACATAATTTTACACTTGAAGATAAGACTTGGATAGATCCGATAGTAATGTCGGAAAACACTCGAAACTCAGATTTCTGCTTCAGTACTCTTTATCTTTGGAATACCGATCCGGATATTAAGACGGGATTAATTGACAACAGACTTATAGTTCGTTCTAAATTTTACGGAAAGATAGTATATGTCGCCCCTATCGGCAAAGGCCCCATCGAACCTGTTATCAGAAAAATCAAAGCAGACTGCGATAAAGATAACATTCCAATGGCGATATACGGCGTCACAGAAGAAATGAAAAACCTGCTGGAGCGCGAAATGCCCGGAGAACTTCTGATTACGGAAACCGTCGATCAGGAAGACTATATTTACGATATTGACAAATTAGCAGATCTTTCAGGAAGAAAGATGCACAATAAGAGAAATCACATAAACAAATTTCTGTCTCTGTACCCAAACTGGAAATTTGAAGAGATGAAACCGGAGCACTTTGACGAATGCCGTAAACTGTTAAAACTCTGGCAGAGCAGACATGAACTTCACAAAGATCTGGAGATAGACTATGAAGATCTCGGCATAGACTCCGCCTTTAATCATTTCAAAGAACTCAAACTCGACGGAGGCGTATTATATGTAAATAACGAACTGTGCGCCTTTACCATCGGAGAGAAATGCGCTAAAGACACATATCTCGTGCAGTTTGAAAAGGCAGACGTTGACATCAACGGTTCCTACCCTATGATAAACCGTGAATTTGTCCGTATTATACGCAGCAAATATCCCGAAGTAAAATTTATCAATCGTTCCGATGACGCCGGTATCGAAGCGCTCAGAAAGGCCAAAAGATCGTATTATCCTGAGCTTATGGGAAGGAAATATACGGTTACGTGGAAAATATAATTACTATTATGTTACGCTATCCCACAGAAACACAGCTGTTGATTTTTTAATTTTATCCATGATATAATGTGAACAGGCAGAAAAAGACGCTAATGATCCAATGGAGCACAACGAAAACCCCACGAGCTGCAGCTCGCGGGGTTTTCTATTCCGTAAATCAGTTTAATCTTTTTAGATTCAACCTTTTTATCGGTCATCCAACAGCCAATCTATCAAATTGATCGACCTAATCCCTTCATAAGCAGAATCCAATCCCGGTTGCAGAGACAAAACTATTTTCTCATAATTATCTCTGATTTTCTGTAAAGGAGACAATTCTCTTTTTCTAACCTCTTCGCTTAACATGGATTCGGTTACCTGGATATACATCTTATCTTCGAACTTTGTGGCAATGAAGTCCACTTCCTGATTATCAAACTTACCGATAGACACATCGTAGCCTCGGCGAAGCAGTTCAAAATATACCACATTTTCAATAGCATGACCACTGTCACGATTGCAAAATCCCAAAAGATAATTCCGCAATCCTATATCTACAATATAATATTTTCCCAGTGTTCGCAGGTATTCTTTACCTTTAATATCAAACCTCTTGATTTCATAAAAGAAATAACTTTCCAACAAAGCGTTTACATACGTCTGAACCGTATGCACACTCGGCTTACCTTTATGCTTACAATCTTCCAGCAATCCCTCATTCATCAGCGTATTGCCAATGGATGAAACCGAAATATTGCTTCCGATATTGTCTGCCAAAAACAACATAATTTTTCTCAGAAGTACCGGATCGGTGATCTGTTTTCTGCCTCGTCTTTTCTCTCGCTCCAAAATATCCCTTACAACTACCGTAGAATAAATACCCTCCAAAAGCGCAAGGACTTTTTCCTGATCCAGCCCTATATCAGCAATTCCGGGCATCCCGCCAAATCGCATATAGATCCCAAATACCTCTTGCAAATCATACCATTCTCCATTTTTATCAAATACTTGTCGCCGGGTTTTTCCTATGGCGCTGATTGTTTCCCGAACTTCAAAATTATGGAACTCCAAAAATTCCCGAAATGAAAGCGGCAACATTTTAATTTCCACACACCGTCCTGCAAGATAAGTCGAATACTCCGAAGACAACAAATATGCATTAGATCCTGTAATATAAATGTCGCAATCAAAATCAACACGAAAAGAATTAACAGCATCTTCCCAGGCATCTACTCTCTGCAATTCATCAAAAAAAAGATACATGCGCCTGCCGGGAACAATCCTATTTTTCACATAATTATATACATCGTCAGAAGACATATGTTGGAAATCATGAGATTCAAAGTTCATTTCGACGATTTCTTCTTCCCTGATTCCAATCTCAAGCAAATGACGAATCATAAGCTTTAATAAGCTGGATTTTCCGCAGCGCCGAATACCTGTTATGACTTTAACCGGTTCTGTATCTTGAAATCCTATCAATTTATTCAGGTATCGGTCTCTTTTCTTTAGTTCACGCAA
>CASDUB010000055.1 GCA_949283905.1 uncultured Lachnospiraceae bacterium
CATCACCCCTACTGTAGCGGATTGTAGGTACAGGGCACCGCTGGCTCCCCGGCTGCACGGATTATTGAAGTATACATTGAAAAAAAATTTTTGTCAACACAATTAAATAAGGAGACAAATTGAGTTATCAGGCATTATATAGAAAATTCCGTCCGTCTGAATTTGAGAGTGTAAAGGGACAGGAACATATAGTTACAACATTAAAAAATCAGATAAGAACAGGAAGAATAGGCCACGCTTATCTTTTTTGCGGTACAAGAGGAACGGGAAAAACAACTGTTGCCAAAATACTGGCAAAGGCTGTAAACTGTGAATCGCCGGTTGACGGAAGTCCCTGCGGACAATGCCCTTCATGCAAGGCCATTTCCCGCGGATCGAATACAAATATTATAGAAATCGATGCGGCGTCCAACAACAGCGTTGACAATATCAGGGAGATCCGTGAGGAGGTTGCATATCGTCCGACGGAGGGAAAATACAAGGTATATATTATAGACGAGGTACATATGCTTTCAACAGGAGCATTCAACGCGTTATTAAAAACCTTGGAAGAACCGCCGGAATATGTTATATTCATACTTGCGACTACAGAAGCGGCAAAAATTCCTGTGACGATCCTTTCGAGATGTCAGAGATATGACTTCAGGAGGATGAATGTAGATACGATCGCGGACAGGTTGAAAGAACTCCTGGATATAGAGAAGATCGATTACGAAGAAAAAGGCATCAGATATATTGCAAGGCTTGGTGACGGTTCGATGCGAGACGCTCTGAGTCTTTTGGATCAGTGTATTTCATGTTTCGTAGATGAGACCCTCACTTATGATAAGATACTGTCCGTTCTCGGCAAAACGGATATAGAGCAGTTCGCAAATATGCTTGAAAGCGTAAGCCGTTCAGATGTAGCGGGATGCGTGCGAAACTTGGATGCGTTCATTCAGGATGGAAAAGAAATGACGCATTTTGCCGCTGATTTTACCTGGTATATGCGTAACCTGCTTTTGGTAAAAAATGCCGACGGATTGGAAGATATACTTGATATGTCTTCCGAGAATCTTGCGAGGATGAAAGAGGCTGGTGAAAAGATCGATGACAATACACTTATGAGGTATATCAGGATCTTTTCTGAGCTTTCGGGACAGTTGAAGAATATTACTCAGAAAAGAGTATATGTTGAGATGGCGTTAATCAGAATGTGCCGTCCTCAAATGGAAACAGATAACGACAGTTTGCATCAGAGAATCGCTCAGATCGAAGAAAAACTTGAAAACGGCAGTTTTTCATCCGGTTTTGAAGTGACAAATAAAGTTTCAGAAGAAAAAACTTCCGAAGAACCTGTTAAACCAAAACAGAAAGAAATAAAAAAGGCGGCTCCCGAAGAACTTATAAGGATCTGTGAACTGTGGCCGAAAATAATAACGAGGATGCCTTCCGCGCTTTTGAAGACATATCTGCGTACTTCGCAGCTCAGATATGATTCGGATACGGGAGAGAGCAGACTTTATATTTTCGTTAAGGATGAAGTTGCTTTGACATATCTTCGAAAAGAAGACAATATAAATGTTATAAAAGAGACGATCGTACAGCTTACAAACAGAAGCGTGGATATAGACGTTGTCGATAATGCCGTTCTGTCGAACAAAAATTTAACCGATATACCGCTGACTGAAAAAATTTCGGAAGTTATCGGTATGCCGGTTGAAATAGAATAAAAATTATAATTTGGAGGATTTTATAAATGGCAAAAAGAGGCGGATTCCCAGGCGGAATGGGAATGGGAAATATGAACAATCTTATGAAACAGGCGCAGAGAATGCAGCGTCAGATGGAAGAGCAGCAGAAAGAGCTTGAAGAAAAAGAGTTCGTTGCTAAATCCGGCGGAGGAGCCGTAGAAATAACAATCACCGGTAAACGCGAGATCACAAAAGTACATCTTAACGAAGAAGTTGTAGATCCCGATGATATCGAAATGCTTGAAGATCTTATTATGGCTGCCGCAAATGAAGCTCTCAGACAGGTGGATGAGGCAAATGCCGCAAATATGTCTAAGCTTACAGGCGGTCTCGGAGGCTTCGGCTTCTAATGGAATATTTCAGCGGACAGATCAAGAAGCGTATTGAAGAGCTCGGAAGACTTCCGGGCGTCGGACAAAAAACCGCGCAGCGTCTTGCGTTTCATATTATAAATATGCCGCAGGATCGTGTTAAAGCATTATCCGAAGCGATTGTCAACGCTAAAGAGAATATTCACGAATGCAGCGTTTGTCATACTCTTACAGACAAAGAAATATGTCCTATATGTAGCGATGAATCGAGAAATCACAAAGTAATAATGGTTGTGGAAAATTCGAGAGATCTCGCAGCGTATGAAAAAACCGGAAAATTTGACGGAGTATATCATGTGCTTCACGGCGCCATTTCTCCGATGCTTGGTATAGGACCGGAAGATATAAGACTTAAAGAACTTATAAAGAGGCTTGAACATGAAGTTGATGAAGTTATCATTGCAACTAATTCAAGTCTTGAAGGCGAGACGACCGCTATGTATATCAGCAAACTCATAAAGCCTACCGGGATAAAAGTCAGCAGGATAGCGAGCGGCGTACCTGTCGGAGGAGACATAGAATATATAGATGAAGTCACATTGCTCAGGGCGCTTGAAGGAAGAACTGAGCTTTAAGATTAATATATGATAGATAAAATACTGGAAACCATAAAGACAAAATCAACAAAGAAAAGACTTATTATTATAGGCGCGATACTGCTTCTTATTATAATCATCTTTTTTGTTGTAAAATACTGGACATTTTCAAATTATAAAGTTGAAGTGTCGGATACAAAAGAAAATACTCTTTTATATAATTACTATTCCATAGACGGTGAAATCCTAAAGTGCGCATCGGATACGGCAACTTTGAGCAATTCTAAAGATGAAACTATCTGGTCGCTCACATATGAAATGAATGAACCGAAAGTTGAGGTCTGCGGAGATGATTTTATTATTTATGAAAAAAATGGAACATCGGTTATTCTCTGTGATAAAGAAGGTGAGAAGAGCAGATTTAACACTCAGCTTCCTATTGTAAAGGCTGATATAGCCGAGCAGGGAACCATTGCGGTTCTGGAAGATGACGGAAGCACAGCGCAGATAGATTATCATGATAAAGACGGAAGTCTGATATCAACTATAAAGACAACTCTTACTGTTGACGGCTATCCGATGGATATTGCGTTATCAGATGACGGAATGCTTCTCGGAGTCAGCTATATTAAGTATGATAATGGCAGTGCATTGACTGATATAGTCTTTTACAATTTTGGCACAACAGGTCAGATGCAAAAAGACAATATAGTAAGCAGATATGAGTATGCCAATACAATAATACCCGAACTGGATTTCATGGGCAGCAAAAACTGCGTGGCATTTGGAACTGATAAGGTAATAACTTATGAAGACGCAAAGGCGCCGAAAGAAGCTAATATCATAGAATTAAATGATGAATTAAGAAGCGTTGCCGCGGGAGATGATTTTTTCGCGACAGTAATGATAGGTAATGAAAATCAGGGCTATGAAATAACAGTGTATGACAAAAGAGGAAAGACAAAAGCAGTAATAGAAACTGATTTTGCTTATACATCGCTTGAAATTAAAAACGGACTTATCATAATGTATAACAGGAATTCTATGAAAATATATTCTTCTGACGGAATATGTAAGTTTGACGGGCAGCTTGATTTCTTTATCAGACAGATAAGAGCCGTAGACTCAAACAGATATGCGGTTGCCGCGACAGACAGTTACAATATTATACGATTATATTGATCAATAAAGGCAGCGCCTCAAAGACAATTCTAAGTAAGAAATTGCCGAACAGGAGCTGTCTTTTTGTATTGAAATCATAATGTTCCCGATGATAAAAATACAGTAAAAAAATTATGAAAATTTATCGCAAAAAAAGTATTGACAATAAAAAAAACATCTGATATCCTGTAATAGCTGTCGCAAAGAACAGCAGCAAAGATCATTGACAATTAAACAGTAAAACACATCCTCGAAAGTTCAAGAAAGCAATGAGAAATGCGATGGATTTATCAGATGA
>CASDUB010000056.1 GCA_949283905.1 uncultured Lachnospiraceae bacterium
AATATCCGGCACTTCTTTTCTGATCCTTTCAAGCACCATCTTTGGAAATCTGCATTTATTTTCTATGCTTCCGCCGTATCTGTCTTTTCTCTTATTGATCAGATCAGACAAAAAGCCGCCCATGAGCCATCCGTGAGCATAGTGAAGAAGCACCGTGTCAAATCCGGCTCTTTTAGCCATTCTTGCTGCCGAGACGTAACTTGCCGCGACACGTTCCATATCTTCTTCGTTCATTTCTCTTACATGAAGTCCGTTCGGCATATCCATTTCTGAAGCCGCCATAGGCATTTCCCCGTTGCAGTATTGAGGCAAAGAGAAATGTCCGTTATGATTGAGCTCAATCGATGCAAGAGCGTTATGCATATGGACATAGTCGGTAAGCCTGTGCAGATTCGTAAGACATTTTTCTGTCGTCAGATCGATATGAGACGCGTGAGCCGAACTGTTTCCGTGATCCAAAAGCGCTTCTCCCAAGGTCACCATCGCTGCTCCGCCTTTTGCTTTTCCTCCGTAATAAAGTACGCCTTCCATATTCAGCTGATGCGTAAACGGATCTGTTATATGTCCGTGATTTGACGGCGCCGTTATGATCCTGTTTTTCAGATATCTGTCTCTGACCTTTAGCGGACGAAACAGCATCGGATATTTTTCTTCGTAAGGCTGTTTATATTCCATGTGTTCCTCCTTTTCGAATTATTTGTCACACAATAGTTGCCGCCGCATCATACGCCTCATGTATCGCGTCTTTGACGATCCTCGCCTTTTTGCAGTCGCCTATATATTTAACGTCAAACGCCGATGAAGCAAAGCTGTCTCGGATTCTTTCACGCGCCTTCATTCCCGCACACATGATAACTGTATCGGCTTCGATAAAGCTTACATTTTTATCTTTATCTTCACATTTTATGCCTTTATCATTTATCTCTATACATTTTGTATCTACATGAGAAACTACGCCTGCCCTGTCCATATATCTGAGCACATGAAGCCTTTCTGAGAGCATTGCTTCGGCGCAGAGGTAATGTCCCATTTCTACGACAGTACATTTTTTGCCGAGCCTGTTAAGATGAATCGAAAGCTCGGCTCCCACCATTCCGCCTCCGATTATGGCGATCTTTTCACCAACACGTCCCTCATGGCCTATAACATCCATGGCTTTGATAACATTTTTTCCGTCAACACCCGGTATGTCCGGAATAAAAGCTTCTGATCCGACTGCAACTATAACGGTATCGGGTCTTTCAAGAGAAATGAGCTCGGGATCAGCTTCCGTATTGAGCCTTACATCTATATTTCGTTTTTCCACCTGTTTCACAAGATAATCCCTGAACTTCGCAAGGTCGTGCTTAAACGGAATATGCTGTGCGTAATTGATTATTCCTCCAAGCACTTTCCCCTTTTCATATAAGATCACATCATGACCGTCGTCAGAGGCGTATATTGCCGCCTGCATACCTGCAGGTCCGCCGCCGATAACAACAACCTTTCTCTTTTCCGTCGTACGTTTAATATGCCGCCTGTATTCATAATTATTGTGAATCGGATTTACCGAACAGTGCGTACATCTTGTAGCCGTCCAGTCCTGAAGAACATTTGTCGTGATCGCGACACGGTTTCCTGAATCTATGCAATGATTGCATCTGATACAGGGCCTTATGTCCTCTTCTTTTCCTTCACGCACTTTTTTTGCCCACTGAGGATCCGCGACGGTACTTCGCGCCATCTCTACATAGTCAACGTATCCTTCGGCTATAAGTCTCTCAGCCTTCTCGGGATCGCTCACATTTCCGCAGCAACCGACAGGAATCTTCACACCATGATCTTTGACGTATTTCGCGAGTTTTGCGGTATGAGAATGATCTATAAACTGCGACGGATGCATATCCGCTCTCGTTTCAGCGACCCAGCGCGTTCCCGCCGAAATATGTACGAGATCAATAAGAGGTTCGAATATCTTTATCATCTCCGTGCATTCTTCTATCTCGATTCCTCCCGGCACACACTCTGTTCCGCTTATCCTGAGCTCTATA
>CASDUB010000057.1 GCA_949283905.1 uncultured Lachnospiraceae bacterium
CAAATCGGCTGATATACCGTTTGATAAAGCTGAGTTTGTACCGCATATCACGCTTATACGTAAGGTCTCTGCAAAAAAGCCTTATAATGTGAATCTGCCGAAAGCTGAGATGGTTGTCAAAAAAGTTTCGCTGATGAAGTCCGAATTCAAAAACGGGAAAGTATTCTATAGGGAGATTTGAATGCTATCAGATTAAAAGGAGGAACCGGTTGACGCCGATTCCTCCTTTTAAAATGAAATTTAAAGCTGTTCAAGAGCATAAGCAAGTCTTGCTTTAACCCTCTCAACACCCATTACCTGCATGATCTGGCAGAGATCAGGAGTATTGCTGCGTCCCGTAAGAGCTACGCGGACAGCAGTGCTGATATCACCGACATGTCCGGGCCATTCGTCTTTAGCCTGTTTCCAGATTTTGACTTCGCGGGCATATCCTACCTTTTCAGCCACATCTTTTAATTTGTTGAACCATTCCGAGTTATCATCGGCAGGATCGTAAATCTTCATATATTCATCAAAGATTTTTGAAAGAGTTTCTTTGTCTTTGATGAGCTGATAATCAAAAACGATATCCTTTCCGTAGAACTGATCGTCGTACATATAGCTGATATAGTCGCGTACTTCAGACCATCTTCCGATATCTTTACGTTTTTTCTTGATTTCGGCGCCGCGTTCAATGCCAAGAACTTTAACAGAATATTCTCTGTCGTCAAGCATCGATTTAAGCACTTCATCGTAGCGGGCAGCCCATTCGTAGGCGTCTTCATATACTTTTTCAGCAGAGAATGTAGCAATAACGTTTTTTGAAACGTCATTGAGTTTGTCCATATCAAAAAGAGCACCTTCTGTCGTACTCATTTTTTTGAGCGAGAACGGGAACTCGTAGAGATCTTTATCAGCATTATTTTTTCGCCACATTTCAAAGTCAGAATTTGCGACCGTCATAAGATACTCTTTAACTGATTCTTTAGGTATTCCGGCCTGATGATAAAAGCTGACTGCTGCTTCAGGATCTTTTCGTTTGCTTATTTTACGTTTGAATTTAGCCGGTTCTCCATCGGCGTTTAATATTACATTACCTTCTTCATCTGTTTTAACATCTTCTTTGAGCATAGGAGCGTAATGGCAGTATTTCGGAGCTTTAAAGCCGAGAGCGCGGAAAAGCTCAAGATGAAGCGGTACAGAAGGAAACCATTCGCTTGAACGTATAACATGTGTTGTATGCATAAGATGATCGTCAACGGCGTGAGCAAAATGATATGTAGGAAGGCCATCCCCTTTGATGATGACGATATCCATAACGTTTACAGGCATTTCAACTTTGCCTTTAACCATATCTTTATGGGTGATACGCTGACCTTCTTCGCCCATTGATTTAAAACGTACAACAAATTTTTCACCTGCTTTTATCTTTTCGGCAGCTTCTTCTATAGGCAGTTCACGGTACTTCGCCCATTTTCCGTAATATCCGATAGTCGTGCAATTCTCTGCTTCCTGAGTTTTGCGAAGTTCTGCAAGTTCTTCTTCTGTCGCGAAACACGGATAAGCTCTGTCAATCTCGATAAGATATTTTGCGTACGCTTCGTAAATTTCTTTTCGCTGAGTCTGAATATACGGGCCGTAATCGCCTGAACTTTCTGTCTCGCTGATCATTCCTTCGTCAAAGATGATATCAAAATCTCTCATAGAATCAATGATACCCTGGACTCCGTTTTCAACTTTACGTTTCTGATCCGTATCTTCGATACGAAGAATGAGTTTTCCGTTTGTCTGTTTGATAAGAGCCGTTTCAACTATGCACTGTTCAAGAGCTCCGATATGTACAAATCCTGTAGGACTCGGCGCGAAACGCGTTACAACAGCGCCTTCCGGAAGGTTTCTTTCGGGATACTTCTCCTCATAATAAGATATGTCTTTTGCGTTCGGGAATATAAGATTCGCTAATTCCTGTCTTGTCATTGGTATTCTCCATTTCATTAAATCTTTGTATTTATATCTGATGTCTTACGACGGCATATTCGTCACCGTTTCTGTAATACTGACAGCCTTTATAATTGCTGCTAACGAGACGGGAGTAATCATCCTCGTCCATGTTGGCCTCGCAGATATATTCTTCATAATCTTCATCATAGTAATAATATGCGCAGCTGTCGCACTGATTCATAAATATGCCACCTCGCTAATAATGAATTTTGATCTTGGTGATACTATAGATTTCTTCGTGCTATGCACTTTCGAAATCCTAAAACACCTCAAATCCGCTCATTTTTCCTTGAAAAATGGCTGCTTTTCGGTGTTTTGCAGGTCTCAAAGTCATATATAATTATACAAGTGCTATTATGCAAGCATAATGCGTTTGCATAATTATATATGACCTTTTGACCTTAATATCATATTATAACATCAAGAGAAAAGGTTTTCAAAGAGAATATGAGGAAGATTTGACAGTGATTTATCACATCCTATAAATAAATATAATAACTTAATGAAATATAGATCAAAACAGTTTATAATATAAGTAAATAAAAGAAGCTTTAAATCAAGAACTTAATTGATTATTCGTTCTCATCAGAACAGAAGGCAGGTGATACATATGCGTAGCAAAAAAATCATTTTAGCATGTGTTTTAATTATAATAATTTTATGTACAGTGCTTTTAGTATATTTTCGGCCGCAGCCTGTAATCGATGATACGGATTCTTGTGATATATCGAATATTGTCTACAGAGGAACGGATATCACCGATGAAGCTGAGCATGAAGAAATCCTGCAGCTGTTAAGCAAATATAAATGCAAAGCATCTTTTGAAAGAATGCAGTCATATCAGACAGAAGACGTCATAGTTGAGATCGACGGTACTGATAACAATAAGCCGTTTCACATTGTTTTAGGCGAAAAATATATCAAGTATGAACATGCCGGAGGCTTTGTAAAGAATATCGTTGATGGGGATAACTTATTAGATGGAATAGAAAAAATA
>CASDUB010000058.1 GCA_949283905.1 uncultured Lachnospiraceae bacterium
CATTGAGTAGTTGGTATGATAGATAACATATCCGGGTTTAGCCGCATTCGGTTTTTTGATGTTCTTACGCAGCGTATAATCTATCTCTACTTTTTTTGATTCTCTGCCTTTTGAAAAATAGGCGGCGAGCCTTCCGGCTTCTTCAAAAGTGGAATCGGGCATTTCCTTATCCGTAGAACGGACAACAACATGTGAGCCGGGGTATCCCTTTGAATGGAACCACCAGTCTCTGTTCATCGGAGTTGAAAAAGTCAGCTCATCGTTCTGTATATTATTTTTTCCTACATATATATGATAGCCGTCCGAAGACATAAAGTGCATGGGTTTAGATTTGCTCTGACGGCGTTCTTTCTTTTGATTTCTTTTTTTGATGTATCCCGTTTCTTTTAGCTCGTCCGAAATCTGTACAAGATCGATTTCATCCGCTGCGATCTCGAGAGCGTTTTGCACGCTTTCCAGATATTGGATGTCTTCAGTTGTCTCGCGGATCTGTTCGGTTACTGCTTCAAAGGTACGTTTCTGTTTGTTGTATTTTTCAAAATAGCGCTGCGCGTTTTCAAGGGGCGTCAGTGTTTTGTCGAGCGGTATCGTTACATTTTCTCCGGTATAATAGTTAATTGTTTCGAGCTTGTCTGCGCCGGGTTCAAGCTCATAACCGTAGGTATTTATCAGTTCGCCGTAAACTTTATATTTATCGCGTTTTTCCGTATCTTTAAGCTGTTTTTTCTGAAGCTGAAGTTTTTTAATATTTCGTTCCAGATAAGTTGAAACAATTTTACGCAGATCGGTAGATTTCTGACGAATTCTCGATACGGCATTTTTTTCCGAATAAAATGCTCTTAACAGTTCCGAGATGGATTCATATGTCTGCTTTTTTGAGTTTTCATATACATACGATCTGAATACGGCGAAATCAATGGGTTTGTCATTTTCGTAAAAAACTGCGGGATGATATTCGTCATTTTTTATCTCGTCCCTAAATCTTGAAAATGTGTGATAAATATGGGCTCTTACAGCGTCGGAGCACTCCGATGCGAAAGTATCGCCTGACACGGAAGCACGCCAGCATATTTCTTCTGCCGCCATCGGTGAAAAACCGGTAAGGGATGTATAGATTGCTTTTGAAAGACTGCAGTTTTTTGAAAAGATCTTACTGCAGAAATCTTCTTCAGCGATTGTCAACGGATCGGCCTTATCCTGTGTCTGAGGAATAAAGTATTCACGTCCCGGGAGGACTTCGCGCACAGAACTCATATTTGCGCTGACATGGCGTATAGAATCGAGTATCATGTCTTTATCATCGACAAAAATGATATTGCTGTGTTTACCCATCAGTTCGACAATGAGTTTTTTGCTGCAGATATCTCCAAGCTCGTTCCTGTGTTCAATATGAAAAATCAGAACACGCTCGAGGGAGGGCTGTATAATGTCTGTTATATGTCCGCTTCCTATATGTTTGCGAAGAAGCATACAGAAGTTTGGAGCGGTCATGGGCGACTGTTTGTTTTTATCTGTAAAGTATAAAAGCGGAAGAGAAGGGTTTGCTGAAATTGAAAGCCTGTACTGTGTTCCGCCTGATTTGATTGTCAGAAGCAGTTCGTCTTTTTCAGGCTGCGCTATCTTTGTGATATATCCTCCGACAAGTAAATCTGATAATTCTTTTCTTAATCCTGAAACTGTGATTCCGTCAAATGCCATATAATTTCTCCATAGTATATTTAAGGTGTAATTATATACCTTTTTTAACTAAATTTAAATAGATATTTTGAGAAAGTTGCATAAAAAACATGTAAAAATTTGCAATAATGACCTTGAAATGTTATTATATAATACTGAGTAAGACTGAAATTTATTACTGAGAGGAAATCACTTATGATAAAGAGCATGACCGGCTTTGGAAGAGCCGAATACAATGAAAACGGCAAAAAGATCTCCGTTGAGATAAAATCGGTTAATCACAGATATTTGGATCTGAATATCAGGATGCCGAGAATATTCAACAGTCTTGAGACTGATATCAGAAATACTCTTAAGAAATATATGGTACGCGGAAAAGTCGATGTATATATTTCATATGAGGACAGAAACAATGCGGCTCTCGGACTTAAATATAATAAAGATGTGGCGCAGGCTTATCTGAACTATTTTAAAGAGATGGAAGAAGATTTTCAGCTGAAAAGCGATGTTCCCGTAAGCGCCGCTGTTTTGGCAAGATTTCCCGAAGTAATCACAACAGAAGATATTAAAGAAGATGAAGAATCCCTTTGGGCGCTGATAGAAAATGTGATCAGAGAAGCAGGCGAAAAATTTGAAGCCGCCCGAGCTAAGGAAGGACAGGCGCTTCTTGATGATCTGCTCGAAAAGCTTGACCAGATGCTTGAAGACGTTAAGCTTGTGGAAGAAAGATATCCGCAGATCGTTGCGGAATATGAGAGCAAGATTCGTTTGAAAATCGATGAAGTGCTTGATAATATGCAGATCGACGAGGCCAGGATTGCCCAGGAAATGGTAATTTTTGCCGACAGGCTTTGTACTGACGAAGAAGTCGTAAGACTGAAAAATCATGTCACGACGATGAAACAGGTTTTATTAAAAGGCGGAGAAGCAGGAC
>CASDUB010000059.1 GCA_949283905.1 uncultured Lachnospiraceae bacterium
TGGCGTGAATCAAATGCCAATATACTTACCAAGATAAACGGAGATATCGACAAATATATGGGAGCATATCGTATGCGCGCGCTTACCTGCCGCATGTATCCGAATCCCGATTGTCGGATCGAAGAAAGATATGAGAAGTGGATGGCTCAATGAAAGATTGGACAGCTGCCGCATTGCGGCGGCTGTTTGAGTTATTTAGAGCTGTTTGAGCGTGTCGGATCATTCAATAATACTCCTTGACGCGTCTTTCATGAGGTGATATATTATTCGAGATAAAAAATTATGAATAGTATTAAGATTTATCAGGAGAGGTAAGTAATGAGCATATTAAAGGCGAAGATATACAGTGGAAATAAGATTGCCGGCTTTGATCAGCAGGCTGTTTGTTCATTTATTTCTGATTCAAAATTTAATAATTCCGATTATTTTATTTTCCCCGGCTTTTGCGACGTGCATGTGCATTTTCGTGAGCCGGGTTTTTCGTATAAAGAAACGATAGCGACAGGTTCAAAAGCCTCCGCCAGAGGAGGATATACCGACGTCTGCACGATGCCTAATTTAAATCCTGTTCCGGACAGTGAAGAACACTTAAAAGAACAGCTTAATATAATGAGAAAAGATGCCGTGATAGGCGTTCATCCTTACGGAGCGATAACAGTCGGCGAATCGGGAAAAGAGATAGCTGATCTGGAAAAAATGGCGGCTGACGTAATAGCTTTTTCAGATGACGGAAAAGGCGTTCAGAGCGATTCGATGATGAGAGAAGCCATGACAAGGGCTAAGAAACTCGGAAAGATGATCGTCGCCCACTGTGAGGTAAACGAGCTTTTAAGAGGCGGATATATACACGACGGCGAGTACGCCAAAGAGCACGGACACAGAGGAATATGTTCTGAAAGCGAATGGGCTCAGATAAAGAGAGATATTGAACTTGTCAAAGAGACGGGATGTGCGTATCACGTGTGCCACATTTCGACAAAGGAAAGCGTAGAGCTGATCAGACAGGCGAAAAAAGAAGGCGTTGATATCACCTGCGAAACAGGACCTCATTATCTTGTGATGGACGATTCGGACCTTCAGGAGGAGGGACGCTTCAAAATGAATCCGCCGCTTCGTTCTAAAGAGGACAGAGAAGCACTTATACAGGGAGTTATTGACGGAACTATTGATATGATAGCTACAGACCATGCGCCTCACAGCGATGAGGAAAAATCAAGGGGACTTGAAAAGAGCGCCTTCGGAGTTGTCGGAATAGAAACGGCATTCCCTGTTCTCTATACACACCTTGTAAAGAAAAGAATTATATCAATAGACAGACTCATGGAGCTGCTCGTCATAAATCCGAGAACAAGATTTAATATTCCGATGGAAAATGATTTTTCAGTATGGAATCTGAATAAAGAAATAACTGTCGATCCTAAAGATTTTGTATCGATGGGAAAAGCCACGCCGTTTGAAGGCTGGAAGCTTTTCGGAGAATGTATCGCGACGTTTAAAGGAGGAAAAAGAGTATGGTAAAAGAATTTGACCGAAAGATCGTCTTTGAAGACGGAACCGAATACTACGGGTACGGTTTCGGAAGCGACGATATAAGAGTGACTGAAATTATATTTAATACATCTATGGTCGGATATCAGGAGATCATTTCGGATCCGTCATATACAGACCAGTCTGTTGTGATGACTTATCCTCTGATAGGAAATTACGGAATTGCAGATGAAGATTACGAGACAAAGATTCCGACGATCGGCGGACTTATCGTAAGAGAATACAATGATTTTCCTTCAAACTTCAGATATACAAAAACTCTCTCAGAGGTAATGGAAGAAAATCACATAGTCGGAATTTCAGGAGTTGATACAAGAAAGATAACGAGAAGCATCCGTGATGAAGGTTCAAGAAGAATCGTTATAACCCATGCTGATATGCCGGCGGAAGAAGCTGTAGCGATGATTAAAAATACGCCGGTGCCTCACGACGCAGTATCAAGGGTCACATGTAAAAAGCGCTGGTATTCGAGAACTCCGAATCCGAAATACAATGTTATTGCCATTGACTGCGGCATAAAACTTAACATAGTGCGTTCGTTGAATAAAAGAGGATGCAATGTAACCGTTGTTCCTATAACAATGTCGGCAGAAGAGATAATTAAAATGAAACCGGACGGAATCTTCATCTCGAACGGCCCGGGAGACCCTGAAGACGTTGCGCCTGTAATAAATCTTATAAAAGAGCTTCGCGGTAAATATCCGATCTTCGGAATATGTCTCGGACATCAGATGATTGCCCTTGCTTACGGCGCTAAAACTTATAAACTTAAATTCGGTCATCACGGCGGAAATCATCCGGTAAAGAACCTTCTTAACGGAAAGGTTGAGATAACATCACAGAATCATTCGTATGCCGTAGATATAGACAGCCTTTCGGGAACTGATCTTGAAGCGACGCATATAAATATCCTTGACAAAACTGTTGAAGGACTCAGATGTGTAAAAGACAGGGTATTTTCTGTTCAGTATCATCCGGAGAGTGCTCCGGGACCCCAGGACAGCGCATATCTTTTCGATCAGTTTATAGATCTTTTAAAGGAGGGAAAAAACAATGGCTAAGAGAACAGACATAAAAAAGATACTTGTTATAGGTTCGGGTCCTATTGTTATAGGACAGGCTGCCGAGTTTGACTATGCGGGAACTCAGGCGTGCTTAGCCCTCCGTGAAGAAGGATACGAAGTAGTGCTCTGCAACTCTAACCCTGCGACTATCATGACGGACAAGACTATTGCCGATAAAATATATATGGAGCCGTTAACGCTTCAGTACCTCGCTAAGATCTTAAGACATGAAAGACCTGACGCGATACTTCCGGGAATCGGAGGACAGACAGGACTTAATCTTGCAATGCAGCTTGAAAAGAAAGGCGTTTTAAAAGAGTGTCAGGTGGAACTGCTCGGAACGACAAGCGACAGTATCGAAAAAGCCGAAGACAGAGAGCTTTTCAAAGAACTTTGCCAGGAACTCGGCGAGCCGGTAATACCGTCGGAAATTACATATGATATCGAGCATGCCAAAGAAGCGGCAAAAAGGATCGGATATCCGGTAGCGCTCCGTCCGGCGTTTACGCTCGGAGGAACAGGCGGCGGATTCGCGTACAATGAAGAAGAACTTGTAGAGATAGGAGAGAAGGGATTTGCCCTTTCACCTGTTCATCAGATCCTTGTGGAAAAAAGCGTTAAAGGATATAAAGAGATCGAATATGAAGTAATGCGCGACGCGAACGACACGGCCATCACCATCTGTAATATGGAAAATTTCGATCCTGTCGGAATACATACAGGCGATTCGATAGTAGTTTGTCCTTCTCAGACACTTACAAACAAAGAGTATCACATGCTTCGTGACAGCGCCCTCAAGATTATCCGTGCCCTCAAGATACAGGGCGGATGCAATGTTCAGTTTGCCCTCGACCCTCATTCATTCCAGTATTATCTTATCGAAGTAAATCCGCGAGTTTCGAGATCATCGGCGCTTGCGTCAAAAGCCAGCGGATATCCTATCGCAAGAGTATCGGCAAAGATCGCCGTAGGAATGAATCTCGACGAGATAATGCTTGCGAATACTCCGGCCTCATTTGAGCCGTCCCTTGACTATGTGGTAACTAAGATGCCGCGTTTCCCGTTCGACAAATTTACGGACGCGAACAACAGCCTTTCTACTCAGATGAAAGCGACGGGCGAGGTCATGAGCATCGGACGCACTCTGGAAGAAAGCCTTCTTAAAGCTGTTCGATCTCTTGAAATAGGCGTTTCGCATGTTCATATGCATAAATTTGACGATATGAGTACTGAAGATATGCTTGAGTATATTAAAATAGGTACTGATGACCGTATTTATGCTATGGCGGAGCTTTTAAGACGCAAAACCGATTACGGTCAGATAGCTGATGCGACTCAGATAGATATGCTCTTTATTGAAAAACTGAGAAATATCATCCGCGAAGAAAAAGAGCTTAAGAATAATGTGGGAAATATCGAAGTTCTTAAAGACGCTAAGAAGATGGGCTTTTCAGATAAAGCGATAGCATGGCTCTGGGATATGGATGAGATCGATATCTACAACATGCGAATAGAGAACAAGATCTTCCCTATATATAAGATGATAGACAGCTGCGCATCGGAGTTTGAAAGCTATATTCCTTATTTTTATTCAACATATGAGGATGAAAATGAGTCGATCGTTTCAGAAAAAGAAAAGATAGTCGTATTAGGATCGGGTCCGATCAGAATCGGTCAGGGCGTTGAGTTTGACTACTCCACGGTTCATGCCGTAATGACGATCAAAGCAGCCGGATATGAAGCTATCATAATAAATAACAACCCGGAGACTGTATCGACTGATTATACCACAAGCGATAAACTTTATTTTGAACCTCTTACGGCTGAAGACGTCATGAATATAATTGAGCTTGAAAAACCGATAGGAGTTATCGCGTCCCTCGGAGGTCAGACGGCCATCAACCTTGCAGAACCTCTCATGGAACGAGGAGTTAAGATTATCGGAACGGACTGCGAAGCTATCGATAAAGCTGAAAACAGAGATCTGTTTGAGAAGCTTCTTATCGAGCTCAATATTCCGCAGCCTAAGGGACAGGCGGTCACAAATATCGAAGACGGCGTTAAAACGGCTGAAAAAATAGGATATCCCGTACTTGTACGTCCGTCGTTTGTACTTGGCGGACGCGCGATGCAGATAGTAGCCAATGAGGAGCAGCTGCATCATTATCTTAAGAATGCGGTTGAAATTGATGAAGACAAGCCGGTGCTTGTGGATAAATATATCAGAGGAAAAGAAGTTGAGGTCGACGCCGTATGCGACGGAAAAGACGTATTTATTCCGGGAATCATGGAGCTTGTCGAAAGAACAGGAGTGCATTCGGGCGATTCGATATCGGTTTATCCGTCCTTCAGCCTTTCGCAGAAGGTTAAAGACATCATAATAGATTACACAAAGAAACTCGGTCTCGGAATAGGAATAAAAGGCCTTTACAATATTCAGTTCATCGTAGATAAAAACGAAAATGTCTATATCATAGAGGTTAATCCGAGATCATCAAGAACAGTGCCGTTTTTATCAAAAGCGACAGGTTATTCACTTGCGGATATAGCCACACTTGTTATAATAGGAAAGAGCCTTAAAGAACAGGGATTTACCGAAATATATCCTGAAGAGAAAAAACGCTTCTATGTAAAATGTCCGGCGTTCTCTTTCTCAAAACTTAAAGGTCTTGACGCGTATCTTTCGCCGGAGATGAAATCCACGGGAGAGGCCATCGGATACGATGATAAACTCAACAGAGCGCTCTTCAAAGCGCTTCAGGCGTCCGGTACAAAAGTAAAACAGTACGGAACGGTATTTGTTACTGTCGCGGATGCTGATAAAGAAGAGGCGCTTCCTCTTGTAAGAAGATTTTACAATCTTGGGTTTAATATCGAAGCAACAGAAGGAACAGCCAATTTCCTTAAGAAACACGGCATAAGAACAAGAGTTAAAGCTAAAATAACGGACGGAAATCTTGAGCTTCTTGATACGATCAGACAGGGCTACATCACTTATATCATCAATACAAGAGATGTAAACAGCGATCACACTGTAACAGACGGTCATGAGATCAGACAGTGCGCTGTTGAGAACAATGTAACTGTGCTCACGGCACTTGACACTGTAAGGGTGCTCCTTGATGTTCTTGAAGAGATCACGCTTACGGTATCAACAATCGATTCATGAGGAGAAACTCAAAATAATGAAACAAAGCAAATTTATAATCACTGAAAACACGGCGCTGGCAAAAAGCGTATTCAGAATGAAACTGAAAGGAGATACATCGGCTTTTACTTCGCCGGGTCAGTTTCTTAATATTGCCATAGAAGGCATGTACTTAAGACGTCCGATCTCGCTCTGCGATAAAACAGATGACGAAATAACGATCATTTATAAAGTGGTAGGCAAAGGAACGGAAGCGATGTCGCAGATGCCTTGCCAAAAAGAGCTCGATATCCTTACGGGACTCGGAAACGGATACGATCTTTCGCTTTGCGGCGATGCGCCTCTTCTTATCGGGGGAGGCGTGGGCGTGCCTCCGATGTATTATCTCGCGAAA
>CASDUB010000060.1 GCA_949283905.1 uncultured Lachnospiraceae bacterium
AAGCGGTTCGACCTGAGCGGCTTTCTTAACATCGTTATTTTCAAATGCGGCTGTTGTGATGTCCATTATATCACGGATCGCAACTCCAAGGGAATCGAGTTCTTTTTTGCCTTGTTCGCTCAATGAAAGGCCTTTGTCATGAAGCTGTTTTGCCGATTCGGCTATATTAATCGCATGATCCGAAATTCGTTCGAAATCGCTGATCGAATGAAGCAGGATCGATAGCAGATGGCTGTCGTTGCGGCTTAAGTCCTTTGGAGCGAGCTTCACGAGATATGTGCCTATCGAGTCTTCGAATTTATCTACGAGCTCTTCAAGTTCGATGACTTTTTCAACTTTTTTATCTGAATAATCTTTAAACACATCCATGGAAAGAAGTATCGCTTCTTTCGAATGGGAAGCCATTTCAATAACTGCGTTTTTGCTGAGCTGCATAGCGAATGACGGCTGGTCAAGGAAACGTCCGTCAAGTGCCTGAATAGATGCAGGAACATCGCTGCTTTGTACTTCGACAGCGCCGCGGTCTCTGATGGTAAGTGTTGCGAGTTTTACAAGCAGGTTCGCGAACGGGAACAACAATATAGATGCTCCGATGTTGAACAGGCTGTGAATTACAGCGATTCCTGCCGCGCTTGCGTGATCTCCTAAAAATTCAAAGTGTACAAAATTGTTTATCGAATAGAATACTATCATAAAGATGGTCGTACCTATAAGATTGAAGTACAGATGTATAAAGGCTGCTCTTTTAGCGTTTTTCTTAGCGCCTATTGATGAAATAAGGGCAGTAACGCATGTTCCGATATTCTGTCCCATGATTATAGGGATGGCAGTGCCGTATGTTACGAGGCCTGAAATACAAAGAGCCTGCAGTATTCCGACAGATGCCGATGAGCTCTGAATGATGGCGGTAAATACTGCGCCGATAATCAAACCGAGTATCGGATTTGAGAATGCGAGGAACATGTTTGTGAAGGCAGGATCGTTCTGAAGAGGAGTTACGGCTCCGCTCATTGTATCCATACCGAACATAAGTATCGCAAATCCGAGTAAGATGCTTCCGATAGTTTTCTTGCGTGATCCGGTTTTGCCTGTCATTATGCAGATTATACCGATAGCTGCAAGGATCGGAGAAAACGAGCTTGGCTTCAGCATCTGTAAAAGGAAATTTTCACCGTTAATACCTGCAAGAGAAAGAATCCATGATGTAACGGTGGTTCCTACGTTCGCTCCCATGATAACGCCGACTGCCTGTGTCAGTCTCATTATCCCGGAGTTTACAAAGCCGACTACCATAACGGTGGTTGCGGAAGACGATTGTATTATTCCTGTGACAACAGCGCCCAAAAGGAACGCCATAAATCTGTTTTTAGTCAGTTTTTCAAGTATCTGTTCAAGCTTTCCGCCTGAAAGCATTACGAGGCTGTCGCCCATTACGTTCATTCCGTATAAAAACAGAGCAAGACCGCCTACTAATGTCAATATGCCGAATATATCCATTTTAACCCCTCTCTTTTTTTCTAAAGATCTTTACATATTGTTTACATATCTCAAAGAATAAAGCATCTTTGTAAAACCTGACAGGGGGTAATTGTAAAGTTTGTGTAAAATATTTTACAAAAAACAGACATTTTAAAGGAATATGTAAAATAACTCCGGCGGAATTTTTTGCTTTACAATTTTAAAGCATGGTTGTATACTTCATAGCATAAATAAAAAAATATTCTTCAGGGCGGGGTGAAAGTCCCCACCGGCGGTAAAGCCCGCGAGCCGTAAGGCATGATTCGGTGAAACTCCGAAGCCGACAGTAAAGTCTGGATGAGAGAAGAAAAAGTATGTCAGTACGTTTACGTGCTGACGGATAAATCAATTTAAGTATTTTATCGCCCTGAACTTTTATGTTCAGGGCTTTTTTTCTGCAAAAAGCATCGCTCTGAAAAAGAAAAGAGGAGATGAAATATGACCGATCGTGAATTTATGCTCAGAGCCATTGAACTGGCAAAAAACGGGATCGGGGCCGTAAATCCAAATCCCCTTGTGGGGGCGGTGATCGTCAAAAACGGCAGGATCATAGGCGAAGGATTTCATGAGCGTTACGGCGGGCTTCACGCCGAGAGAAACGCCATAAAAAATCTGACGCAAAGCGCCGAGGGAGCAACGATATACGTTACGCTGGAACCCTGCTGCCATCAGGGAAAGCAGCCGCCGTGTACGGAAGCGATACTTGAAAATAAGATCGCGCGCGTCGTTATAGGGTCGAGAGATCCTAATCCTCTTGTTGCCGGAAAAGGAGCCCGGATACTTCGGGAAAAAGGAGTATCGGTAGAAGAGGATTTCATGAGAGATGAATGCGATGAATTAAATCCCGTATTTTTTCATTATATTACGACAAAGACGCCTTATGTCGCTGCTAAATACGCGATGACGGCAGACGGAAAGATAGCGGCGGCGTCAGGAGAATCAAAATGGATAACATCGGAAGAGTCAAGAGTGCAGGTTCAGATAATGAGATATACATACAGCGCCATAATGGCCGGAATAGGAACGGTTCTTGCCGACGACCCGATGCTAAATGTGAGAATTCCGGGAAAAAGGAGCCCGATACGTATAATATGCGACAGCAGACTTCGCATCCCGCTTAATTCCAAAATAGTTCAGACATCGGGACAGTATAAAACGATCATTGCGTGCGTTTATACAGATGAAGAGTTTGCCAAAGATATGCCGTTAAAAAAGAAAAAGGAAGAACTTGAAGGATACGGGGCGGAAATTTTAAGCGTTCCCGAAAAAAACGGACATATCTGTCTGAAGGAGCTGATGAAGCTCCTCGGTGAAAAAAAGATAGACAGCGTTTTGATAGAAGGCGGCGGAAACTTAAATTTCAGCGCATTTGAAGAGGGAATTGTAAATGAAGCTGAAGTTTTCATAGCGCCGAAAATATTCGGGGGACGAAACAGCAAAACTCCCGTCGAAGGAGACGGCGTAATGTATCCTTCGCAGGCTGTGATGATGGAACTGACGGATACGCAGCTTATAGGCGATGATATACGTCTCAGATATAAAGTCAGAAAGGAGGAAGGCTGATGTTTACAGGCATAGTTGAAGAACTCGGAAAGATTCGCTCCCTTTCCGTAAACGGCAGTTCTGGAACAGTTTCTATAATCGCAAAAAAAGTGCTGGAAAACACAAAAATAGGCGACAGCATAGCGGTAAACGGCATATGTCTTACAGTCGTGTCGATGTCGTCTGACGGCTTTACGGCGGATGTAATGGCGGAAACAATAAGGAGAAGTTCCCTAGGACAGTGCAGAAGCGGTGACTATGTAAATCTGGAACGGGCGATGGCAGCCGACGGAAGATTCGGAGGACATATAGTCGCGGGCCATATTGACGGCACCGGCATTGTCGAATCGCTGGAAAAAGAAGAGAACGCCGTATGGGTTACGATAAAAACAGAGTCAAATATACTTAAATATATAATTGAAAAAGGCTCGATAGCGATCGACGGCATAAGCCTGACGGTGGCGTATGTCGATGACAGATGTTTTAAAGTTTCAGTTATTCCGCATACCGGCGAAGAGACGACGCTTTTAAAGAGAAAACCCGGCGAAGCGGTGAATCTTGAGAACGATATGATAGGAAAATATGTTGAAAAGCTTTTGAAGTTTTCGGCATCGGATAAAGAAGAAGCAGGTTCGTCTCTTACGATGGATATGCTCCGTGATTACGGATTTTAAATATCAAAAAAATAAAAAAGAGGATCGGATATGGAAATACAATACAATACGATAGAAGAAGCGCTTGAAGATTTAAGAGCAGGAAAGATCATTCTCACTACAGATGATCCCGACAGGGAAAATGAAGGAGATATGATATGCGCGGCGCAGTTCGCGACAACAGAAAATATTAATTTCATGGCTACTCACGCAAGAGGACTTATATGCACGCCTATGACTGCTGAACTTGCGGCAAAATTAAGCCTCGCCCAGATGGTGTCTGAAAATACCGATAATCATTCGACGGCGTTTACCGTTGCCGTAGATCATGTGGATACAACAACAGGCATTTCGGCGGAAGAGAGAGGATATACAATGCGCAAACTGGTGGATCCCGATACGACGCCGCTTGATTTAAGAAGGCCGGGTCATGTGTTCCCGCTGGTGGCGCGCAAAGGCGGAGTGCTTGCGAGAAACGGCCATACGGAAGCAACAGTAGATCTGATGCGGCTTGCAAATCTTAAACCTGCCGGAGTATGCTGCGAGATCATGAATGAAGACGGCACAATGATGCGCTCAAGCGATATCATGAAGCTTGCGAAAAAATTCGGACTAAAGTTCATAACAATAAAACAGCTTCAGGAGTATATGGTGACTCATGAAAAATATGTTTCGAGAGAGGCTGTGGCCGATCTGCCCAGTCTGTTCGGAACTTTTAAGATGTACGGATATATAAACGTGATCACGGGAGAGCACCACGTGGCGTTGGTTAAAGGCGATATAGGCGACGGTGAAGATGTGCTCTGCCGAGTTCATTCGGAGTGCCTGACAGGCGATGTGTTCGGATCTCTCAGGTGCGACTGCGGACTTCAGCTGCAGACAGCCCTTAAGCAGATAGAAAAAGAGGGAAGAGGCGTTCTCCTTTATATGCGGCAGGAAGGACGCGGCATCGGACTGATAAACAAGCTTAAAGCGTATGAGCTTCAGGAACAGGGGTACGATACAGTAGAAGCGAACGTTAAACTCGGATTTGCGCCTGACCTGCGTGAATACTGGGCAGGAGCGCAGATTTTAAGGGATATCGGAGTAAAATCATTGAGACTTCTTACAAATAACCCCGATAAGGTGTATGCGCTTAAAGAGTTCGGGCTTGAGATAAAAGAGCGCGTGCCGATAGAGATCGAGCCGCAGGCTTATGACAGTTTTTATATGAAGACGAAACAGGAAAAGATGGGACATATTTTTACAAAAATAAGATTTAATTAATTACCGGAGGAAAATAAATGGCAAATGTAAATGTAATAGAAGGAAAAGTAGTAGCGCCTAAGGGGATGAAGGTCGGCATAGCCGCAGCGAGATTTAATGAGATAATAGTAAACAAACTTGTCGGCGGCGCCGTAGACGGTCTTGTGCGTCATGGCGTTGAAGAGTCGGATATAACTGTAGCGTGGGTTCCGGGAGCTTTTGAACTTCCGCTTATCGCTTCAAAAATGGCGTCATCGGGGAAATATGATGCAGTTATCTGTCTCGGAACAGTTATCCGCGGCGATACTTCACACTATGATCTTGTATGCAATGAGGCGGCCAAGGGAATCGCACAGGTGGGTCTTTCAACAGGACTTCCCGTTTTATTCGGCGTCATAACAACGGAAAATATCGAGCAGGCTATCGCCCGTGCAGGAAGCAAAGCCGGAAATAAAGGCTATGACTGCGCTCTTTCTGCAATTGAAATGGTAAACCTGGCTGCACAGCTGTAAAGGGATTTCTCTTCTTCAAAAACATCGGCAAAATCATTACAAAGAGTTGACATAAACTGCCATAATGTTAAAATTCTTTATATATACTATTTTTTACTAAGGGGAAAAGTTATGGCAGAAATTAAAAGAGATGTAGCATTCGTCATAGGACATAAAAACCCTGATACAGATTCTATTTGTTCCGCTATCGCGTTCGCGGATATAAAAAACAGAACAAATTCGGATCCGAATATCTGTTATGTTCCTCTCCGCGCCGGCCACATTAACAGCGAAACACGTTTTGTGCTTGAAAAGTTCGGCGTGGAAGCGCCTGAATATATAACAGACGTAGGTACTCAGGTCAAAGATATGGATATCAGAAAGAGTCCGAAAGTAGACAGATACTGCACTCTGAAAAAAGCTTGGAAGATAATGAAAGAAAACGCGCTTGTTACGCTGCCTGTCAGAAAAGATGATGATTCGTTGGACGGAATCATCTCTCTCGGAGATATAGCGAGAACATATATGGAAAGCGCCGTCGATACTAAGATGCTCTCTTCGGCACAGGTGTCATTTGGAGCTATTGCCGAAACGATAAACGGAGAGATAATCCTGGGAGATCCCGATGCGAAGATGAACGAGGGAAAAGTACTCGTGGGAGCGGCTGATCCGGAAATCATTTTGCCTCATGTCGGAAAAGGAGATCTCGTTATACTTGCGTCGCTATCGACACATCCTATTGAGATCATGGAAAAAGGAGCGTCATGTATCATCATGACTCTGAGTATTCCTATCAGTGATGAAATGATAGAAGAAGCGAAAAAAGCCGGATGTGTCATAATCTCAACATATGCCGACACTTATACGGTGGCAAGGCAGCTTATCCAGAGTATACCGATCGAGTATATTATGAAGACAGACAATCTGCTGACATTTAACGCGGAGGATTACACGGAAGACATAAAAGCGACTCTCACCGACAGCAGACACCGCGCTTTCCCGGTTATAGATAAGAACGGAAAATGTATAGGTACTATTTCACGCCGAAATTTCCTCGGTATAAGAAAGAAAAAAGTCCTTCTTGTCGATCACAACGATATGGATCAGGCTGTTGACAATATAGAAGCAGCGGAGATCCTTGAAATAATCGATCATCATAAGGTAGGAAATGTACAGACTACGCAGCCTATCCTTTTCAGAAACGAGCCCATGGGATGTACGGCTACGATCATCTTCAGAATCTATCAGGAAGAAAGAGTTGATCCGTCGCCGGCGATTGCGGGACTTATGTGCGCGGCTATCATTTCCGATACGCTTATGTTCCGTTCGCCGACATGTACTATTTTAGACAAAATGGCGGCAGGCTCCCTTGCTCTGCTCGCCGGAATCGAAATAGAAAAATTCGCAAAAGAAATGTTTATGGCAGGCAGCGACTTTGAACATAAATCGCCGGAGGCTATATTCTACACGGATTTCAAAAAGTTCAATACGGAAAAGATCCTGTTCGGAATCGGACAGGTGTCCTCGATGGCTTCGGAAGAACTTGCCGGCGTCAAAGAAAAACTCCTGTCATTTATGCCGACCCAGTGCGGAGAAAAGACAGGAATCAATCAGATATATTTTATGCTTACGGATATTCTCGCCGAAACAACGGAGCTTTTATTCTGCGGAGAGGGAACGCGTGAGATAGTAGAAGAGGCGTTTAAAGTAACGACAGACGGAAACAGCTGCATACTTCCGGGAGTTATATCCCGAAAGAAACAGCTTTTGCCGAAGCTCTTATCTGCGATGCAGGAGAGTTGAATCGGTTTATGAAAGGAGTCAGATATGTTTTGTCATAATTGCGGAAAACAGGTTAATGACGGCGCGGGATTTTGTCCGTATTGCGGAACAAGATTAAATCAGGCGCCGCAGCAGGGGCAGTACAGGACGCAGCCACAGAACGACTATAGACAGCAACAGCAGCAGTACAATCAGTATTCACAGATGCCGCCATACGATCATCAGGGCGCGGCAGTTAAACAGGTAAATAAAAAGCTTCCTCTTATCATAGGAATCGTTGCTGCTGCGGCAGCGGTTGCGCTTATACTGATATTTGTGGTATTTAAGCCGTTTGGAGGAGGCAGCACAGGGTCGCCTGAAGGAACCCTGAAAAAGCTTGAAACGGCGTTAAATGAACTGGATGTGGAAGGTATTATCGAGTGCTGTGATTCTGAGATACGTGAGGAGGCCGATAATCTCGGATTATATACTACTCAGATAGAACAGGCCAAGTCGTACATCGATATGCTCGGAGCTGATTTTAACTTTACATTTAACGGATATAATTATGAGTATATCGTAGAAGACGGAGTACAATATTGTACTTGCGATGTTGATATGTCCTACAGAGTTTCGATGCTCGGACAGGAGCAGAGCGGTTCAGATTCAATGACGCTGGTATTTGTAAATGAAAACGGACAGTGGCTTTTATCAGGAGATGAATCATTTGAAGAAATGATAGGAGAGCTGTTCTGACAGATTAGAAGAAAAACCGAGACATGATTATAAAAAAGGCAGTGCGGAAACGATTCAAATCGTTCCGTACTGCCTTTTGAATTACGCATAAATTACTGTTTTGCCTTTGGTCTTCTGATACCGAAGAATACAACGAATCCTACTACAACGAGGATGATCATCATAAAGATCGTGCTCAGATATGAGCCGCTTGCGTCATAAAGCGATGCTGCGATAGTTGAGAAGAATGACGCAATGATAAGGTTTGAATTGATAACCGGGAAGTTGATAGGATAATGTTTGCGTCCGAAGAAGTCGCTGATGATAGCTGAGTTCATCGGTGTTACACATCCGTATGCAAATCCGCCGACTACGAATCCGATAATGATCAATGCGAAGTTTCCTGTGTTGATCGCTGCGATAAGAAGAAGAGAAGAAATTATAAAGATCGCCATGCACAGAAGTAATGTGATCTTGTGTCCTTTCTTATCAAAGAGCGCACCGAAGAAGATACGTCCGATACCGTTGAAGATAGAAATAAGACCTACAACAGTAGCGATATCTCCCGAAGAAACAGTAGAGCCTACCTGTGTTGCTATTCCGTTTGCCTGAGCTACAAGTACAAGACCTACGCCTGAAAGAACGATTGCCCAGATATAGTAACACCAGAATGAAGGTGATTTCATCATCTGGCCTGTTGTTGATTCAGAAGCCGGCTGGCGTGTCGCTTTCTTTGAAACAGCGGCAGGTTTGAAATCCTCGCCCGGAGTTACGATAAAGAAACTGCATATAACAAGTACCACAAGAAGCACTACGGCAAAAATCTTAAATGTATTCTGCCACTGATCCGAACCGTCGGAAGGAGACATTGCAGTATAAACCTTTCCGATGATAAATGAGCTCAGACCAAATCCCATAAGAAGGATTCCCGAGATAAGACCCTGTTTATCAGGGAACCATTTTGACATGGTGCTCATTGTCGCATTGTAGGATATTCCTGAAGCAAATCCGCCGATAACACCAAATCCAAGATAGAGATTAATCGGTGAATCGCCTGTTGTGGAAGCGATCATAAATCCGGCAAATAATAATACGCCCGACGCAATTATAAAGATTCTTGGACTGAATTTTTTCATGATAAATCCTGCGATAAGACCGCCTATACAGAATGAAATCATGACAATTGTGAATGTAAGTGAAAGTTCGGTTGAAGACCACGGACGGGATTCGCCTATCGGTCTTGATAATACGGACCATGCATAAATAAGGCCGACGAGAAGCATTACGATTACGCCGAATATAGCATAGACCCAACGGTTTAAACCTTTCATGTTTGCTTTCCTCCATCATTAAATTGATTCATTTTAGATATCTTTTAATTATATATTATATAAAATGATATATCCAAGACATTTTATGCTTTTTGTGTTCAAATATATGAAAAATAAAATGCCGGTCTTATGAAGAAACCGGCATTTTGCATAATTTTCTAAAGAATTTTTGTAATATACGATATACCTGTGATACTGCGACGGCTGCGCATACCATAATAATCAGCATAAGGATATCGGTCAGGGCGGCGCTGCGCGAGGATCTGTAAAGCGCGGTAACAAGATCGGCGCCGAATATCATCTGCAGAGCATAAAGTTCAAGGCTCGCTTTTCCGAGAATAGAAAAGATCTTAGAGTCTTTTATATATCCGCTCAAAGCGGCGGCAGATACGGCGACAGGCAGACCGAGCACGAGGAAAAATTCATGCAGCGGAAAATTCAGCCTGTGTCTGAATCCGAAGAAATATAAAAGTATGAGTCCGGCGGTTAAAATCAGTAGATTGATAAATAGATTTTTTGCCCGGTCTGTAATCTCTTTGAAATGTGTTTTAAGCAGATACCCCGCAAGTATGACCGGTATACGGTTTGTAAAAATAAAGATCTTCGTATATCCGAATACATATTCCAGCAGCAGACTTAAGAGAAACCAGGATATCAGGACTGCGATCGTTTTATATTTCAGATTCCATTTGAGGAAGAGAGGATATAAAAGATACAGCAGTAAAACTGACGGCAGGAACCACAAAAAAGATCCGCCGCCTTTTTCGAAGAAATCGATAAAAAAAGCTGTTTTAAATAACCGTGAAGCAGACCAGCCGGCGTATATTCCTGCGATAATTACAAAAAAGAAAAAGCGGAAATATATATTTAAAAATCTTTTTCTGAAAAATTCACCGTATCTGATCTCGCGCCCTGCGATAGAATACGCTGAAACCAGGAAGAAAATATCCACGCCGACATAGGCGATCACCATTATGTATTGTTCGGCAGCCGTTTGGCTTATATTTATCCACAGATGATATATAAGGATCCATAGGGCTGCGACCATCTGCAAAAAACTTTTGTTGATCTTCATATTTACTCAGAAGGACACATCAGGAAAAATACCATGTTGCCGCGTATGTAGCTGACTGTTTCGTCTGCTTCCGTGCAGACGTTCCATGCGGGATTGGCCGCTTCTTCAAGCTCTTTTAAAAGAGCTTCGGGATCGTCGCTTTCAAATACATATCCGGTAAAAGGTATGGTGCTTATCATAGCGGAGAAGTTAACGGCTTTTGTGTAGCCGCTGATGTCACCGTCGAATCCCGGAAGGAAACCGTCGGTAATTTCCCTTTCCATAAGCTCCGCTTCAAAAATATCGAGATCCATAAGTTCTTTTACCGCTGATTCGGCGTCTGTGGTATCTGAATTAGCGAAGGCGGCGAGATATTTGCTGCCTATAGTATCGCCGGGCTGAATTGTTTCTGTTGAAGAAGATGAAGTCTCTGAATCGGGCGTTTTAGCGCATGCTGTGATGCTGAAGGCGAGAATAAATGCGGATATAAATATAAGTGATTTTTTTATCATATTGAGTTCCTTTCGCTGAATTGAAGTTCTTGTTGTTTAATACTTACCCGGGTGCCGGCGGGAATTGATTTTGTAATAAATGCGTTACCGCCTATTATAGAGCCTTTTCCTATGACGGTATCGCCGCCTAAAATCGACGCTCCCGAATATATGGTCACATCGTCTTCTATGGTAGGATGTCTGCGGACGCCTTTTAATTTCTGTCCGCCTTTTGTAGAAAGAGCGCCTAAAGTAACGCCCTGATATATTTTGACATTATTTCCTATAATGGTTGTTTCGCCTACGACAATGCCGGTTCCGTGGTCTATAAAAAAGTGCTTTCCTATTGTTGCTCCCGGATGTATGTCTATTCCCGTGAGGCTGTGGGCATGTTCCGTCATTATACGCGGAATCAGCGGGACGTTAAGCAAAAACAGCTCATGGGCGAGTCTGTTTACGGTGATCGCGTAAAGTCCGGGATATGCAAGGATTATCTCTTCGAAATTTTTAGCGGCAGGGTCGCCTTCAAACGCCGCTTCCAAATCTGTTTCGAGATATTCGCGGACTAAAGGTATGCGTTTCATGAATTCTATCGTGACGTCATAAGCCTTTTCCTCCTGTTCGGCGTATGAAAGGTCACTGACTTTCTCAACAAATTTCCCGACTTTGAGGATCTGCTGGTGAAGTCTGTATGTGACGTCCTCGATAAGCGTTGCCACATGGTTGATCTGATTATAGCTTTTGTATCTGAGATCTCTGTAATAGCCCGGATAAACTATTTTAAGAAGATTTCCGATAATGTTTATGATAACTTCTTTGTTGGGACGCTGATAATCATTGTCCATCATATCGATCTGACGGTTCTTGCCGTAATCGTTCATTATGAGTTCGACTAATTGTTTTGCGTCTTCAGGTGTATATGGCATAACTTTCTCACTTTCAAATGTCTGTTAAACTTGGCTGCGTGTCAATATCTTGTCCACAGCATTATACCAACAAGTATTGAGCAAAAGCAATATAAAGTCATAACGCCTTTACTATAAAAAAAAACTGATGCATAATGATGTAGGTGCGGAAACTTATTACAGCATATAGGAGAGAAGATGAATACAAATACAGAATACAGAACAGCAGAGCGGACAGATTTGCCGGATGCCGGAAAAATAAAGGAATATATAGAGAAATTTTGCGGAGAAAATAATAACAGACCGGATATTCCCGAGATACGGGTATTCGAAGAAACCGGCTCCACTAATGATCTGGCAAAAGAATTTTATAAAGAAGACAATGGCAAAGAGCTTATAATAATAGCCGGCAGTCAGACAAAGGGAAAGGGAAGACGAGGAAGAAAATTTTACTCTCCCGACAAGACAGGACTGTACATAAGCTTTCTGCTGCACCCTGAACTTGACCATACAAAATCGATACTTCTGACATGTATGATGGCGGTAGCGGCATGCCGCGCCATAGAACAGGTGACAAAAGTCTGCGCCGGCATCAAATGGGTAAATGATATCTTCTGCAATGAAAAAAAGGTCGCCGGCATACTCGCCGAAGGTTCGGCCTCCTTTGAAGACGGAAAATTTTCATATATCGTTATAGGAACAGGGATAAATCTATTTATGCCGGATGCAGGCTTCCCTGATGAAATCAGGGATACGGCAGGCTCTGTTCTGAATACAGATTTTAACAATGACACAAGGAATGAACTCTATGCGGCTCTCATATACAGGTTTTTTGAGCTTTATAGAAATATAAAAGATCTGTCGTTTAAGGACGAATATAAGAAAAGGTCTGTCCTTATCGGAAACTATGTGAAAATAAACAATTATTCCGCTGCAAACGAAAATAACTGTGCGAAAGTCATCGATATAGACGATGAATGCAGACTTATAGTAAGGTATGACAACGGAAAAACAGAAGCGCTTTCAAGCGGAGAAGTAAGCGTGGTGAAATATTGATAAAGCGGCTGCCGTGCGGCAGCCGCTCATTTATTAATTTATATTCAGTTGATCATTTGTCTGTAATCTTTGAGTGCAGGCTCTGGAGTGATTCGAAGAATCTGTCCTCTTTAGATTTTACAGTAATGATACCTTCGGCCGTTGCGAAAGCGGCAGCCATAGTTGTCATATACGGTATCTTTGACTTGATCGCTGCTTTTCTGAGGTAAGAATCGTCGTTTACACTCTCTTTTCCTGACGGCGTGTTAACGATAATGTCGTATTCGCCGTTTGTGATGGCGTCAAGTAAGTTTGGACGACCCTCATAAAGCTTCTTAACTTTGACTGCAGGGATTCCGGCGCCTGTAATGAGATCGTATGTTCTTCCTGTGGCAACGATCTTGAATCCTGCCTCGTTAAATTTCTTGGCAAGATCCACAACCTCAGGCTTATCTTTCTCATTTACAGAGATAAGAACAGTTCCCTCTTTCTTAAGAGTAGATCCGACAGCCTCCTGTGATTTCATAAATGCTTCGCCGTATGTAGGAGCAAGACCTAATACCTCGCCTGTCGAACGCATTTCAGGTCCTAATATAGGATCGACTTCCTGGAACATATTGAACGGGAAGGCGGCTTCTTTTACTCCGTAATAAGGAATGTGCTTCTCTTTAAGAGCAGGAACAGGAGACGGATTTCCCGTAAGCTCGTTTGTGATAATCTGCGTAGCAAGAGGCACCATGCGGATATTGCATACCTTTGATACAAGCGGAACTGTTCGGGATGCTCTCGGGTTTGCCTCAAGCACATATACAGTGCCGTTTTCAATGGCGTACTGCATGTTCATCAGACCTTCAACGTGCATCTCTTCCGCGATCTTTCGTGTATATTCCTTAATAGTAGCGACGTTTTCAGGAGATATATGGACCGAAGGAATGATGCAGGCCGAATCTCCCGAGTGAACTCCCGCAAGCTCGATGTGCTCCATAACAGCAGGAACAAACGCGTGAGTGCCGTCGCAGATAGCGTCGGCTTCGCACTCAAGCGCGTGGTTGAGGAAGCGGTCGATAAGTATCGGTCTGTCAGGCGTAACGCCTACGGCAGCCTTCATATAATCCGCCATAGATTCATCGTCGTATACGACTTCCATGCCGCGTCCGCCAAGGACGTAGGAAGGACGAACCATTACAGGGTATCCGATCTTGTTGGCAATTTCGATAGCTTCATCGACTGTCGTAGCCATGCCTGCTTCAGGCATAGGAATTCCAAGCTTGTCCATCATCGCGCGGAAGTGATCTCTGTCTTCGGCAAGGTCGATAACCTCAGGAGATGTACCGAGTATCTTAACGCCGTTTCTCTTGAGATCAGCCGCAAGGTTGAGCGGTGTCTGTCCGCCGAACTGTGCGATAACTCCGAGAGGTTTCTCTTTCTCATAAATGCTGAGAACATCTTCAAGAGTGAGGGGCTCAAAATAAAGTTTATCTGATGTATCGTAGTCTGTCGAAACTGTTTCAGGGTTGCAGTTGACGATTATCGTTTCAAATCCGAGTTTCTTAAGAGCCTGAGCTGCGTGTACGCAGCAGTAGTCAAACTCGATACCCTGGCCTATACGGTTAGGACCTCCGCCTAAGATCATGATCTTTTTGTTGTCTGATACAGGGTTCTTGTCTTCGCCGTTGTATGTTGAATAGAAATATGAGCTGTCTAAAGTGCTGCTTACATGTATGCTGTCCCAGTTTTCCACAACGCCGATCTCTTTACGTCTGCGGCGGATATCATCCTCCGGAATTTCAAGGATCTGGCTTAAGTATTTATCGGAGAAGCCGTCTTTTTTAGCCTGTGTGAGAACTTCGTCGGACGGAAGAGAGCCTTTGTGCGAGATGAGGGCTTCCTCTTCATCAACAAGCTCTTTCATAGCCGTAAGGAATTCAGTTTTGATCTTTGTGATCTCGAATATCTCTTCAGGTGTCGCACCTTTTCTGAGAGCTTCATATATGATGAAATATCTCTCGCTGGAAGGCGTTATAAGTCTGTTCAAAAGTTCTTCTTTTGAAAGAGTGTCAAAGTTCTTGGCGTGACCCAGACCGTAGCGTCCCGTTTCAAGAGAACGGATGGCTTTCTGGAAAGCTTCCTTGAAGTTTTTGCCGATGCTCATAACTTCGCCGACAGCTCTCATCTGAGTTCCGAGCTTATCTTCAACGCCTTTGAATTTTTCAAATGCCCAGCGCGCAAATTTGATTACGACATAATCGCCGTCCGGTACATATTTGTCAAGAGTGCCGTATTTGCCGCATTCGATATCTTTAAGAGTAAGACCGCAGGCAAGCATTGCCGATACGAGGGCGATAGGAAATCCCGTAGCTTTTGATGCGAGGGCAGATGATCTTGATGTACGCGGATTGATCTCGATAACAACGATTCTGTCTGAAACAGGGTCATGAGCGAACTGTACGTTTGTTCCGCCGATAACCTGTACTTTGTCAACTATCTTATAAGCCTGCTCCTGAAGTCTTGCCTGTACTTCTTTTGAAATAGTCAGCATCGGAGCTGCACAGAACGAATCACCCGTATGAACGCCAAGCGGATCGATGTTTTCTATGAAACATACGGTGATCATGTTGCCCTCGGAGTCGCGGACAACCTCAAGTTCGAGCTCTTCCCAGCCGAGGATCGATTCTTCTACGAGAACCTGGCCTACGAGGCTGGCCTGAAGACCGCGCTCCATAACTGTTTTGAGCTCTTCTTTATTGTAAACAAGACCGCCGCCGGCGCCGCCCATTGTATAGGCAGGACGAAGAACGACAGGATATCCGAGTCTTGAAGCGATCTCGAGACCTTCTTCTACCGAATAGGCAACTTCGCTTCTTGCCATTTCGATTCCGAGGCTGTCCATTGTTTTCTTAAATTCGATACGGTCTTCGCCTCGTTCAATGGCGTCAACCTGAACACCGATAACTTCTACATTGTATTTATCAAGAATGCCCGCCTTATAAAGTTCCGAGCAAAGATTAAGTCCTGACTGACCTCCGAGGTTCGGAAGGAGCGCGTCGGGACGTTCCTTGGCGATGATCTGTTCAAGACGGTATACGTTAAGCGGTTCGATGTAAGTTACATCTGCAGTTTCCGGGTCTGTCATGATAGTAGCCGGGTTTGAGTTTACGAGAACTATCTCGTAACCTAATTTTTTAAGGGCTTTACATGCCTGAGTTCCGGAATAGTCAAATTCACAGGCCTGTCCGATAACTATCGGTCCCGAGCCTATAATAAGTACTTTGTTAATGTCTGTTCTTTTTGGCATATCTGTTTCCTCCCTGATAGTGGAAATTAGTTTGCACACTTATCCTTATGAGTTTATCACAGCGTAAATTAGTCTACAAGTTAAAATATAAATCTTTTTTGAACTTCAGATATCAGATCGCGCCCTCTTATAAGGAAAGTGAGCGCCAGCGTAGCGATACTTACTAAAAAACATATATTCCAAAGATGATTCAGATCGTATCTTGTAAGGATAAGAGCGAATATCCATGAAATGATGCCCGTTATGAAAAATGTTATAAAATGTACGACCACATGACGCCTTTTGTCAAAAATTGTTATAAAGAAGTTGATGACAAGTATCGCCATAAGCGGGATCGGGATAACGCCGACAAGCTGCGGAAACCAGAAGGAACTCAGCAGAAGTCCTATTATGACCGAAACCGCGATATTCGTAAAAATTCCCGACAGATTTTTATGACGTTTTATAAATTGATAAAGAGTTATTTCTCCGATGATACCCCAAATTAGGATCAAAAGGCCGCCGGCGAATACCGGGATAATATTAAATATGAGCTCGACTATAAAAAATATTATCAGAGCCGGAATTATGACCAGCAGCTGTCTTTTAAAGAATTTTGACCTTGCTTTAAGGGCTTCCGGAGAAGGCCAGTGATTTTCGGAAGGGCTGCCGTGAAGCTTATTGTGGCAGAGAGGACATCGCGTAAAATCGCCCGCGACCTCTATCTTGCAGTAAGTACATTCTTTCATTATATGACCACCTCCGATGAATAAAGACGTACAGGAACGCCGTCTTTTGAAAATCCCCTGACAAAATCTCTTATGATGTCGGTCCGCACATATGGGTTTGTAATGCCTATTACCATGTTGTCTTTAAAAGTATTGCAGCAGAAGAACATGTTCTGTGAACTGCAGAACAGAGAATAATAGTCTACATGTTCGCCCATTTCTTTCGGAAGCTTGATGGAACCCAGGTTTGAAACTACCGATGAAACATTTCTATTATCCGCCCATACGGCAAGTTTGAGCCCCGGCTGCTTGATGAAAAGAGGCGCCATCCTGACGCCGAAATTCTGCTGAAGTTTTTGAAAATGATTCATGTGCGCCTTGATCTTTTCAGGGACAAGTTCGTCTTTCAGCATTTTATCAAAGGCACGGGCAACATCTTCAAATGTCTCTTCTCCCGTCGGCTGATATGTAAGAGAAATATTGTTGAAGAAATTTCTCAGCGATTTCGAAGGATAATAGTTTCTCAAATTAACCGGAAGAGCTAATGTGATCGGTTTTGATGACGCAGGGTGATCCATGTTGTTTATCATTGCCATTATAAGCGTTGTGCTGATAAAGCTTGTTACTGAAACGCCTGTTTTTTTCGCCCGTTTTATGATCTCGGAAGCCGGCATATGCACTTCGAAAAACTGAAGCTGGTCATACGGCAGCTTCAGGCTCTTCGGATGAAAAGCGTTTCCGGAATTTTTGGGAGCCTCGGTATCTTTTTCGTAATAGTATTTGTAACTGTCTTCTGTTTTTTCTATTTCGGGAACGATATCGGGAACAATACTGTTATTTACAGTTTCGGGATAAAGCCTTTTCAGATAATTAAAAACAAGAAAATTTACAAATTCGATCGCGCCGGTTCCGTCGCTTATAGCATGGAACAGATCAAAATTTATGCGGTTTTTATAATACGTAACCTCATAGTGGGGTTTTGAATAATCTCCTACTTCGTATAACAGCGGGCAGATCCGGCGATACTCTTCGTGTATTTCGGGAACGGTATCGGCTTCTTCTATATAATGCCAGAACAGTCCGCGATGGATCTGAACGTGGAACTGCGGAAGAAGAGTGACCGTTTCTTTAAGCGATTCGTAGAGAATATCGGGAAGGACAGGTTTCTTAAGAGTACAGCTTATACGGAGCGAACGAGTATCTCTCGGGGTAACAGTTGACAAAAATACATTTGCCAGATTGTCGACCTGATACCAGTCTTTTTTCTTCATAAATAAGGTCACCTCATTTTATGAGACCGATCGCCTCAATCTCTATAAGAACATCTTTAGGAAGACGCGCTACCTCTACACAGCTTCTCGCAGGGAATGGCTGTTCAAAGTATTTAGCGTAAACTTCATTTATATTTGAAAAGTCATCCATGTTTTTGATAAAAACAGTGGTTTTTATAACGTCCGACATGGCGCATCCCGATTCGGCAAGGAGATTCTTAAGGTTAGATATCGCCTGTTCGGCCTGATTGACCGCGCCTTCGGGAATTACTCCTGTCTGCGGATCAACAGGGATAACGCCTGATGTAAATACAAGGTTTCCTGTTCTGACTGCCTGGGAATAGGGACCTATTGCCGTAGGCGCTTTATCTGTAGAAATAATAGTTTTCATGATTAAGCCTCCATATATACATATATTCTTATCGTATCACACGAAATGTTGATATAGCAATAAAAAGCGTAAAGTGATAAAATAAATGATATCAGAGTCGAAAGATAATAATTGACATATTGGCATAACGCAGAAGCAAAGGACGGGTAAAATGGGCGACGATAAATTTGTATTAGGACGAAAATCAAAAAAAGTATTATGGATATTATCTGTGGCAATACTGATATTGCTGCTGATATTTCTTGTTCAGATGACGGAGCTTCCGGGAGCGTTCGGGGTTATGCTGAAAAGTCTTCAGGCGTTATTGTACGGACTTGTATTCGCATGCCTTCTTTCTCCTATGTCTGATATATTGGAAAAAAGAATTAAAAAGCTGATAGAAAGACCGGATAAGCCGCGGGCAAAGGCGGCAAGGATCATTTCGGTAACAGTGTCTGTAGTTATCCTGATTGCTTCGATAGTAGCGGTATTATTTATCGTAATACCTCAGATAGGAATAACTCTTAACAAGATACTGCCTGAATTCGGAAAGATGATAGAAGGATTTAACAACTGGATCAAAGGCATGTCTGACAGCGCATTCTGGCAGCAGAGAATATATCCGGCAATTAGCGATTTTACAAATAATATTGCGTCATGGATCCTTGGAAATATCGGCGTCGGAACAGACCTGTATAAGATATTTACGACAGGAATAGCATTTGCCTTCGGAATGGTAATAAATCTTCTTGTCGGACTTATCATGGCTATGTATATGCTAATAGAAAAAGAGAAGCTTTTCGCTCAGATAAAGAAACTAAACAAGGCTGTATTTAAAGAGAGAATCGGAAACTTTGTCACCGACAGCGTGGAAGAAGCCGCGCACATCTTTTCGGGATTTTTCGGAGCAAAGATCCTGGAAGCCGTGCTCATGGGCGTTATAACATTCTTTGTAATGCTGATATTCAGATGGCCGTATGCGACTCTTATCAGCGTTCTTGTCGGCGCGGCGAATATCATTCCGTTCTTCGGACCGTATATCGGAACTATCATCGGCGCGGCCATTATAGTACTCGTAAATCCTATGCAGGCTCTCGGATTTATTATTTTCCAGATAGTACTTGTTCAGTTTGACGCAAACTTTATGGGACCGAGGATCCTCGGACACAAGACGGGACTGTCGGCGTTCTGGGTAATTGTAGCGATTTTGCTTTTCTCGGGAAGTTTTGGTATTATAGGAGCGTTTATCGGAGTGCCTGTGTTTGCATGGATATATTATATGGTAAAATATCTGGCGGAAATTTCATTAAGAAAACAGGGCTTGCCTGTTGAAACGGATGAATACTATGATAAACAGGACGAAAAAGAGGATAAGAAAATCTGAAAAAATCATATGAACGGGGAGACAGCAGATGTCGGATAAGTCTAAAGCATCAAAAGCAGAAAAAACAAATGTAATGAGGATACTTGATCAGAAAAAGATTTCTTACGGATATCATTGCTACGCGGATACAAACGCGATAAGCGGAATGGATGTCGCTGCAACGTTGGGTCAGGATCCTGCCCAGGCGTTTAAAACACTTGTTACCGTAGGAAAAAGCGGTCAGCACTACGTTTTTGTTGTTCCTGTATATAAAGAACTTGATCTTAAGAAAGCCGCTGCTGCAGTTGGAGAGAAAAATATCGAAATGATTAAAAGCAAAGAGCTGCTTCCTCTGACCGGTTATGTTCACGGCGGATGTTCCCCTATAGGAATGAAAAAGTTTTTCAGGACGACTATAGATATCAGCGCAAAGAAGTTTGACAGAATATTTTTCAGCGCCGGCAAGATCGGATATTCGGTGGAGGTATCACCTGAAGATATTGAAAAAGTGATCCGCGTTGAATTTAAAGATATCGCGGAATAAGATCATAATACTTAAATAACGGAGAACAGCAATGAGACTTAGAAATATACCGGGATCGGCGGAGCGCATTGAGAAAAACGAGTTTTGCGTTCAGTCACCTAAAGAGCATAAGGGAAGATGGAGCGAGGTATTCGGAAACGACAATCCGATCCATATAGAAATAGGAATGGGAAAAGGACGTTTTCTGATGGATCTCGCAAAGAAAAATCCCGGCATCAATTATATAGGAATAGAAATGTACAGTTCGGTGCTTGTAAAGGCGATTGACAAAGCAGAAGAACTGAAAAATCAGGGATGTACGGAATTCAACTTCAGATTTATCAGGATGGATGCAAGAGAGATCGCGGATGTTTTCGCATACGGAGAGGTCGGCAGAATTTATCTTAATTTTTCTGATCCGTGGCCTAAGGACAGACACGCGAAGCGCCGCCTTACTTCAGTTCAGTTCCTTAAAAGATATGAAGAGATACTTCCTAAAGATTCTGTCATAGAGTTTAAGACAGACAATAAAGATCTTTTTGATTTTTCTCTTGAGCAGGCAAAAGAGGCAGACTGGAAGATAAGAGCCTTTACATATGATCTTCACAACGACGCCGTTATGAATGAAGGAAATATAATGACAGAGTATGAAGAAAAATTTTCCGCTATGGGAAAT
>CASDUB010000061.1 GCA_949283905.1 uncultured Lachnospiraceae bacterium
ATGCGCGCATTTTACATTTCCGCTTCCCACATGTATCGGGGAAACTATGATCTTATCGGGATTTATTTCATTTATCAGCATACATGCGGCTGTAATATCCGCAACGGCGTCCATAGTTCCTACTTCATGAAAATGTATGTGATCCATATCTTTTCCGTGTACCTGACATTCAGCCTGAGCGACATTGTTAAATACAGCCAGAATATCCTGTTTTACTTTATCAGGTATATTAAGGTGGCCTTCTACTATATGACGTATTTCTTTTATACCGTTGTGATGGTGATGTTCATGACCGTGGTTGTGGTCATGATGATGTTCATGGTCATGATGATGTTCATGGTCATGGTGATGCTCCTCACCCTCTTCTGTTCCGTTTACGCAGACATGGAAATGAGTGCCCGTGATACCGCATTTTACACTCTTTTCAGCTGTCATTTTAACATTCGGGATACCGACATCATTGAGCTTATCCAAAAATGCCTGTTTATCCTCGATGAGTTCCAGCAGCGCAGCTGAAAGCATATCGCCCGCCGCCCCCATATTGCACTGAATATAAAGTGTCTTCATTATCCTTTTTCCTCCCTCATTCTTTTGGATCAAGAATATCTCTCAGGCTGTCGCCCAAAAGATTAAATACTATCACTGTTATAAAGATCGCAAGACCTGCAAAAATCATTACCCACGGCGCAGTTTGCAGATATGATTTTCCTTCATAAAGCATATATCCCCATTCGGGAGCCGGCGGCTGTGTTGAAAGCCCTAAAAAGGACAGACCTGCAAGAGTAAGCATCATTCCGCCAATATCGACAGTCGCCATTATAATTATCTGCGGAAGGATATTGGGCAGCATGTATTTGTATAGGATCTTAAATGTACCCGCTCCTCCGAATCTCGCTTCAGTTATATAGTCTTTGCTGCGCATCTGCGAAACAAGTCCTCTTGTCACTCTTGCGTATTTTGTCCACCATATAACCGACAATGCCAGAACGGTATTTAAAAGTCCCGGTCCTATCACGCCGACAACGGCTATTGCAAACACGCTGTCGGGGAAAGCAAGCAGTACATCGGTGACTCTCATGATAAATGTATCAATGATGCCTCCGAAATACCCGGATACTGCTCCGAGTATCATTCCCAGTATGGATATGATAGCGATACATAAAAAAGTCAGTGAAAATGAACTTCCTGCTCCGCAGAGTATTCTTGAAAATACATCTCTTCCCAGATTGTCGGTTCCGCAGATGTGTCCTGCTCCCGGCGCCGTTAGGGCTGCTGAAAAATCTGTTTCCACCGGATCATAAGGTGCGAATACATGTCCGAACATTGCCGCAGCAACGACGATTACGGCGACAGTTAGCAAAATGCCAAAACGTATCCACTTTCCTTTTGCTGATTTCGCCGCCTTAAGAAAGCCTTTTCTGCCGTACAGCTTTTTTTCGATATATTTATTTTTTACTGTTTCTCTTGAATCGTTAATACTCATCTTTACCTGCGTCAGTCTGATTTATTTTTTAATCTGATTCTTGGATCGAGCGCCCTGCACAAAATATCCGCAAGCAGGTTCACTCCGACGTAGATCACCGCCATCCAGATAACATACGCCTGTATCAGGTTATAGTCCCTGACACGTATAGCCTCAACGACCATATTTCCTATCCCCTGCCACGAAAAAACAGTTTCCACAATAGCCGTTCCGCCAAGGAGCCCTCCTATCGATAGTCCCATCAGCGTAATTATAGGAGATATCGCATTCGGCATGATATGGAAAAATAAAATTCTCTTTTCAGATATTCCTCTTGAACGAGCTCCTATGACATAGTCGGAATTCATCTCTTCAAGGATTGCTGTTCTTATCTGCCTTATATATCCGCATATCATCGGTATGGTGAGAGTTAAAACCGGCAGGATGATTCCCGAAAGATTATTTTCGCTTACTACATTAAACCATCCGAGCCGTACCGCAAATATATACATAAGTATCAGACCAAGCCAGAAATTCGGCATTGATATACCGAAAAAAGATCCGACTCTGATAATATAGTCTGCTATTTTATTTTTTTTAACTGCAGCAAGTATTCCAAGCGGAAACGCCACAGCGATCATGACTAAAAACGATACGCCGGCAAGCTCAAGCGTCATCGGCAGTTTTTTTGCCATCTGACTCAGGACAGGCTCGCTGAATTTTGATGATTCGCCAAGATCTCCGTGAAATACGTTTGCCAGCCATCTGCCATACTGTACGATGACCGGATCGTTTAAACCCATTTCTTCTCTTGTCTGCTCAAGCAGCTCCTCAGAAGGTATAGTACCCATCGAAATATATTTCATTTCTGCAGGATCGCTCGGCGCAGCCTGAGTTATAATAAATGTTATAAGCGTTACACCGAATAATACTATGATAAGCTGCAGGAACCTTTTTAAAATATATTTTTCCATTTTATCTTTCTTTCTCAAAATTCATTTTAAAAGAGTTTAGTTTCTTTAAGTTCTCTGTGACAGGCCACATAGTGTCCTTCTCTGAATTTCCTGAGCTTTGGTTTTTCTGTTCTGCACTTTTCCATTGCATAAGGGCATCTGTCAAAAAAGACACAGCCTTCAGGAAGATCAACAGGACTTGGCGGTTCTCCTTTTAAAACGTGTATCTCGGCTTCTTTGCTTCCGTATACCTGAAACACAGAATTCAAAAGAGCCTGAGTATACGGATGAAGAGCGTGCATCTGCAATACATGCGCTTTCATTGTTTCAACAACACATCCGAGATACATGACGACGATCCTGTCGCAAAAGCTTTCTGCTATCGCCAGATCATGTGTTATAAACAGAATTGAGAATGCATTTGAATCATGTGCTTCTTCAAAATGTTCCTTTAAAAGTTTTAAGATTTCCTGCTGAATCGAAACATCCAAAGCGCTCGTAGCCTCATCGCATATCAAAAGCTCAGGATGAAGCGATATGGCTCTTGCTATAACCGCCCTCTGAAGTTCTCCTCCCGACAGCTGATGAGGATATTTATTAAAATATTCCTCCGAAAGATGCACTCTTGAAAGGGAATACAGCGCATTTTCCTTTGCTTCTTTTTTAGACAGCTTTTCATAATTTATCCACGGTTCCATCAGAAAGGCGCCGATCTTCATCCTCGGACTTATTACGCCTCTCGGATCCTGAAAAACCATCTGAACCTGTTTTCTGTACTGTCTGAGTTCACTGCCTTTTATATCGTTTATCTTTCGCCCTTTAAAATAAATGTCCCCTCTTGAAAGATCTTCTATCCGGGTTATAAGCTTTACGAGGGTGCTCTTTCCGCATCCGGATTCTCCGACAACGGCAACTATCTCTCCTTCAGAAACATGAAAAGAAACATCATTGACGGCTCTCAGTTTTTTCTTTTTGTCCACTTCGAAATTTTTACAGACATGATGAAGTTTCAGCACTTCATTTTTCATTTGCTTTCTCCATGTATCATCTGATATTTTTTTCTGTGTTCTTCTTTATGTATTTTTATGCTTTCTTCACTTTCCAGTTTTGGAACTGCTTCCAAAAGCGCTTTTGTATATTCATTTTCAGGATGGAAAATGATCTTATCCCGTGTTCCGAATTCCATAAGCTCTCCGTCTTTCATAACAGCGATATAATCAGCGCTTCTGGAAGCTACTCCCATATTGTGTGTAACAAGAAGAACAGATGTATCAAGTTCTTCTCTCAGCGCCAGCAGTTCTTTTACGACCTGCGCCTGTATTGTAACGTCAAGAGCGCTTGTAGGTTCATCGGCGAGCAAAAGTTTCGGTTTCATGCTGATAGCCATTGCGATCGCAACTCTTTGTCTCTGCCCGCCCGAAAGCTGGAACGGATAGGAGTTCATTATTCTTTCCGCATCTGACAGCTTGAGCTTTTTCAGCGTATCACATGCGATCTTTTCTTTATCTTTTTTAGATATGCCCGGATTCAGATGCGCATTTAAAGTTTCCAGATACTGTTTTCCGATCTTAACTCTTGGATTTAGATACGAACCTGCGTCCTGAAATATCATCGCCATCTTGCTTCCGCGCATTTCACGCTTCTCTTTTTCGGATAGTTCATGTATATTTTGTCCGAGAAAAATAATATTTCCTCCGGTAACATGACCGTCTCCCGGCAAAAGATCTATCGCTGCTCTTATCATCGTCGATTTTCCGCTTCCGGACTCTCCTACGACCGCGACGATCTTTCCCTTCGGGACGAAAAAGCTTACGCCTTTTACGGCTTCTTTTTCATTTCCATATGAAATATGTACGTCATCAAATTCCAAAATATTCATATTGCGTCAACTCTTAAATATTCATTCAACGGTAATGTCTTTAGTTATAAAATAATAATCGCACACCGGCTGTTCAGCATTCTTAACTTTTGCAAGCGACACCATGTTAATATAAGAATTTGTCAGGAATAAATTTGCGGCAGTATCATTCAGAATCTGACTTGCCTGAGCCGCAAGTTTATATCTTTCTTCAGTATCGAATGTTTTATTCATCTCTTCAATGATTCTGTCGATATCATCATTCTGATATCCCGTAAGATTTTGTTTTCCTGATGAAGCATTCTTTGTATACATAGTTTCAAGCATTAACTGAGGATCTCCCGTAGGAGCCGAATTGTCATTTGCAGTATAGAAATCAAAATCTCCGCTTGACTGATAATCTGACAGGTTTTCCACCGCTAAAAGTTCTACATTGATACCGACTTTTTTCAGATCAGACTGAACTGCCTGGGCCAGTATCGCCGAGTCTGCAGAGCCATGATCGGCAGCCTGCAGATATTTTAATTTAAGTTGATTTCCCGATCTGTCTTCTCTGAATCCGTCACTATCAGTATCAATATAACCTGCCTCGTCGAGGATTTCCGCTGCCTTATCCGGATCGTATTCGATAGCGTCAATAGTCTCGTTTCCGAACGGAGTCGAATCGGAATAAGCGCTGTGAGCGGCGCTGCCTCCTATAAGTCCTGCATAAGATTCTCTGTCCACAGCATATGATATCGCTTTTCGAAGTTCGACGTCAGAAAGAGGGCTGGTTTCGGCATTATTCATATAAGCGACATTTACACGCGGACTTATGATCGAAGAAACATTGTAGTCGCTGTTTCCTGTAAAAAGCTTTAATGTCGTGTTGTCTATCGTATTTGTCAGATCGATCTCTTTTGACTGAACCGACATGGCTCTTGCATCGGAATCGACTATCTGTGTTACCGTAATGCCGTCAAGTCCCGGTTCTCCGTCCCAGTAATCCGGATTTGCTGAAAGTTCCACTTTGTTTTCAGAGACAAACTCCGTAACCATATATGGACCTGTTCCGCATACTTTTGATCTGATCTCATCATCTGAGCATGAAGTATCGATAATAGAGAAAACGGGTTCGGCCATATTATTTAAAAGGGCTGCATTAGGCTCTTTTGTCACAATAGTAAGATCCTGTCCGTCGGCGTCTATGTGATCTATCTTAAGATATTCTTCCGCTCTCGGATTAGACTCGACGGCTCTCATTATAGAATCAGCTGCTTCCTGTGCTGTTACCTGATTGCCCGTTGTAAATTTTACGCCCTCTCTTATATGAAAATACCAGGTGTTTTCATCAATATTTTTCCATTCATCAGCAAGACAGGCTTCCGGTTTCAGATCGTCATCAAGTTTTATAAGGGTTTCGCTTGTTCCGAGACGGCTTGTTACCCATCCGTCATAATCAACGGCCGGGTCAAGTCCTGTCGATATCCAGAAAAAAGCAACGTTTATATGTTTCTGCGTCTCTGTATCAGAGTTTGTCGATACCGCACTGTTTGTTGCCGCGCTTTCGGCTTTACAGCCGGCAAATGTTCCTACGGTTAAAACGCATGCTAAAATTAACGAAAATAATTTTTTCATTTTCCTACTTCTCCAAAATTCAAGTATATTTAATCAGGTGTGATTAATCATAGACGCGAGATAGCCCGCTCCGAATCCGTTATCGATATTTACTACAGATACTCCGCTCGCGCATGAATTCAGCATAGAGAGCAACGCCGATACTCCGTGAAAAGATGCTCCGTACCCGATACTTGTCGGCACTGCAATAACAGGACAGTCGGCAAGACCACCTATCACGCTGGCCAGAGCTCCCTCCATTCCGGCTATCGCTATTATGACTTTTGCGTCCATTATTTCATCCATATGGGCAAGAAGTCTGTGAAGTCCCGCAACACCGACGTCAAAAAGTCTTACTACTTTGTTTCCTAGACACTCCGCAGTAAGGGCGGCTTCTTCCGCCACAGGAATGTCGCTTGTTCCGCCTGTCGCCACTACTATTTTCCCGTTACCCGTAACTTCCGGCATTTCTCCGAACAGACAGAATTTCGCGTCGGAATAGTATTTCATCTGAATAATCTCTCCGATTTTTTCAGCTTTTTCTTCCGATACGCGGGTAGCAAATATTGTTTTCTGGCCTGATTCCAAAAGCGCCTGTGCAATGCCGGCGATCTGTCCGGCAGTTTTTCCTGCTCCGTAAATAACCTCTGCTGCTCCCTGGCGCACCTTTCTGTGAAGATCGATATTTGCATATCCGAGCTCTTTAAATGGAGCTTTTTTTAACTCTAAAAGCGCGTCGTCCACCTCTACGCTTCCTTTTTTTACTCCCTCAAGCAATGCTTTTATATCTGTGCTCATCAGCCTCTTACCTCCAGATCCATATAGACATTTGAATAATATTTTTTCAGTTCTTCCAGAATTTCTTTTCTTTTTTCAATCACTAAAGACATATCGTCTTCTTTGACCTGCAGTTTCGCATCGTTTCCGATCATCCTGACTCTGAAATCCTTAAATCCGAGCCGCGCAAAAAAATCCTCCGCCTTTTCTGTTTTTTCAAGCTTTTCCGCCGTAATCATATCTCCGGTAGGAATTCTTGTAGCCAGGCATGCATATGACGGTTTATTCCATGTGAAAAGTCCGGCCTCTTTAGATAATTCTCGTATCCTGCTCTTTGTAAGTCCGCATTCACGAAGCGGCGAGAGTACTTTCATTTCTTTAAGCGCTTTCATGCCGGGTCTGTCTGAAGCATCATCAGAAGCGTTTGTTCCGTCAAATATAACGGAATATCCGTCTTTTTCAGCTCTTTTAAATATCGCGCCTAAAATTCTCTTTTTGCAGTAGTAACATCTGTCGGACGGGTTTGATACAACTTCGTCATACGACAATACATCTGTGTCTATTACCTTCATTCTCGCGCCGATAAATTCAGCGGCTTTTTTCGCGTCTTCAAATTCAAACTGTGGCTGGAAAGGAGTTTTGACATAATACGCCGTTACGTCAGCTCCGCATTTTACCGCGGCGTATAAAAGATATACCGAATCGACTCCGCCTGAAAATGCTACAGCGAATTTTTTCTTCTCTTTTAGTAATTGCTCAAGCTTTATATCTATTGCCGTCATTTTTTCCTCTTTCTGACATATTTTTATTCCTTACAGAACAACACGAAGACACATAACAATACCCTTATTCTTCAGGAAAGTTATATGTCTTCGTGACATAGTTGTATTTATATTATTAATTTTTTGGCCTTGATATCATAAAATGCTTCTGCATTTTTACCGGCTGCCTGCCGGAATTATTTTTATATTACCGTCTGTATGCATTTACGTCAACATGTTCATTTCCGCCTGTTAGCGGAAACGACGTTGGAATTCTTTTAGAAAAAGCTTTTACAGAAGCAGGATCATTTCCGCCGTTTCAACCGATCTTCTCCCGGTATCCATACTTGTTTTCTGTATGTATCGAAACGCCTCCTGCTCGCTCATTCCGTTTCTTTCCATAAGCAATTGCTTTGCCCGTTCAATTATCTGATTTTCTTCTTTGCTCTTTGTTCTGTACGGTTTTTCTTTTCTTTTTTTAGGTCCGGAAAAACCGGCGTTGATCATTTCTATTGTCGAAATAAGTTCTGATGCTCTGATCGGAAGAAGAAGCTTTATCATCCTTTCCGAAAATGTTTCGACAGACACATCTTTAGTCAATACAATAATGTAAAATGACGACGGCAGATAATCAGCTAATTCGGAATACACCATATCTTTCAGGTTCTTTGTACAGATCACTATACCGTAATCCCTGTCGTTTGATATACGAAGCACTTCCGACCCTGTATTGCATATAATCGTTTCAAACATAAGTCCGTGCTTTTTTATCAAACTTTCAAAATGCAGTGCATCTTCTGACCTGGGCATTGCAATTAGTATCGTGCCCATTCATTGTCCTCCTACATTTTGATGAAATACCGGTTTATCTCCCAATCAGAAACCTGCATCATGTAGTCATTCCATTCATTTTTCTTAACTTCAGAATAGATTTTAACAAATTCCTCGCCGAAAACTTCTTTCATCAACGACTCTTTTTCAAATAATTTAACAGCGTCTTTTAAGTTTGCAGGCAAAAGTTTTGCGCTGATTTTATTTTCAAGACCCGGATCTGTTTTGTTCTCAATTCCTGCAAGTCCTGCAGCCACACATGCCGCAATGGCAAGATAAGGATTAGCCGCAGGATCGGGGTATCTGAGTTCTACCTTCGCTCCTTCAATATCATGGTGATATTTTATAAGGGCTTTTTCTCCTGATTTAGCCCAGTAAATGCTTCGCGGAGCTGAAAAACCGGTTAATATTCTCTTGTATGAATTAACGACAGGATTTGTTACAGCGCACATCGCAGGCGCATATTTCATAATTCCTCCGATAAAATATTTTGCTTCTTCCGACATTTCATTTTCGCATTCGAATATATTTTTTCCATTGTGATAAACAGACATATCAAGGTGCATTCCTGATCCGGCAACATTCTGAAGAGGTTTCGGCATAAATGTAGCATAAAGTCCGAATCTTTTAGCAATGGAACGAATGGCAAATTTAAACGTCATAATATCATCCGCTGTCTGAAACGCTTCTCCCTCTCTGAAACTGATCTCATGCTGTGCAGGAGCTTTTTCATGATGAGAAGATTCGATTTCAAACCCCATCTCCTGAAGCATAAGTACCATATCACGTCTTGCATTCTCGCCGAGATCATGCGGTCCGACGTCAAAATATCCTGCCGTATCATGTGTGATAGTTGTCGGAACCCCGTTTTCATCTGTATGAAACAGGAAAAATTCGCATTCCGGATTAACGATAAATGTATAACCTTTTTCTTTAGCTTTTTTGACTACATTCTGCAAAATCAGACGCGGACTCATTTCAAAAAGACGTCCGTCGCTGTGATAAAGATCGCATATGAACTTTCCGACTCTTCCCTGCTGCGGTCTCCAGGGCAAAATGACAAACGTATCGAGATCGGGACAAAGATAAAGATCTTCGTCCATCTCGTATAAACCGTCGAAAAAGTATGTCGCATCAAGCGGATAGCGATTATCAATAACTTTTTCAAAACGCTGCGGCGTCACGGCGATATTCTTAAGATTGCCGAATGCGTCAGTAAATTGAAGCCGGATAAATTCTACATCTTCTTCCTCAATCAGATTCATTATTTCCTGTTTATTCATATGGCATAACTCCTTAATATTTTACTTTAGCGGCAGATTTTACAGGTTCGTATATCCCATAAGACTTATATCGACTTCTTTAGCTGCTTCCCTGCCTTCTGCAATCGCCCACACTACAAGAGACTGTCCCCTGTGCATATCGCCGGCCGTAAATACATTCTCAATATTTGTCTCGTACTTACCTTCCTGAGTCGCAACATTTGTCCTTTGGTTTACTTCAACGCCGAAAGCTTTAGTGACATAATCCTGACTTCCGAGAAAACCTGCTGCTATTAATACTATATCAGCTTTTATCTCTTTTTCACTGCCTTTTTTGTGCTCAAATGTCATTTTTCCGGTTTTTTTATCAATTTTTCTTTCAAGCTCGACAGTTTTAACTGCTTTCAGGTTTCCATTTTCATCTTTAATAAATTCCGTAACGGTTGTTTCAAATATCCTAGGATCACGACCATAGACTTTTATAGCTTCTTCTTGGCCGTAATCGGTTTTAAGCACTTTCGGCCACTCAGGCCACGGATTGTTTTCAGTCCTGTTTAATGGTGCTGCAGGCATCATCTCTATCTGTGTGACGGATGCTGCTCCAAGCCTTATGCTTGTTCCGACACAATCGTTTCCTGTATCGCCGCCACCGACCACTACTACATGCTTTCCTTTAAGTGAACCGAATGAAAAATCATTTGCTTTTATAACCTTTTCAGAGTCGTAGTTGTTGTCCATAAGCTTTTTAGAAACTTCTTTAAGAAAATCAACAGCAAAATATATTCCTTTTGCATCCCTGCCTTCGGCAATAATATTTCTGGGGTTTGAAGCGCCGCAGCAAAGTATTACTCTGTCGTACTCTTTAAGGATATCTTCAGCTGAAATGTCAGCTCCGACATTTACATTAGTTTTAAATACGACTCCTGCTTCTTCCATGAGCTTAACTCTTCTGTCAATCTTTCTTTTATCAAGTTTCATGTTCGGAATTCCGTATCTCAATAATCCGCCTATTCTGTCGTTTCGCTCAAAAACAGTTACGTTATGTCCTCTTCTGTTCAAAAGCTGCGCGGCCGCAAGTCCCGAAGGACCGCTGCCTACTACAGCTACTTTCTTTTCTGTCCTTTGCTTTGGCGCAACCTCTTTTACAAGACCGTGTTCAAAAGCATAATCGATAATAACCGCTTCATTAGATTTAGTCGGAACAGGTTCGCCGAGACATCCCTGCGTGCATGCGGCTTCGCACAGCGCAGGACAAACTCTCGATGTAAACTCAGGAAAGCTGTGAGTTTTGCTGAGCCTTACATACGCCTGCTCCATGTTTTCCCTTGCGACAAGTTCATTCGTCTCCGGTACAAGATTGTGCAGAGGACATCCCGACGCCATACCCGAGATCATCATTCCCGACTGGCAAAAAGGAATTCCGCATGACATGCATCTGAGTGCCTCTGCGCTCTGTTTTGAAACAGGCGCATTTCTCAGGAATTCATCAAAGTTTTTTATTCTGTCTTCAACGCTTAAATAAGTGCTCATTACTCTTCCTCCTTACCAAGACTTTTATAAAATGCCTCGATCTGTGCCTGTTCTGCTGACATTCCCTGTTCCATATATTCCGCTGTCAGACCGATCATTTTTTTATAATCCGCCGGTATGATCTTCTTGAATTTAGGAAGATATCCTTGGAAATCATCCAGTATGGCTTTTGCCTTGGCGGAATCGGTATACTCAAAGTGTTTTTGAATCATTTTTTTCAGTTCTTCAAGATCATTTTTACTTTCAAGTTTTTCCATCAGAACCATCTCTTTATTGAGATTTCTGTATAATTTATTATCTTCATCAAGAACATATGCTATACCGCCGCTCATTCCCGCTGCAAAGTTCTTGCCTGTAGGTCCGAGAATAACAGCAAGTCCTCCTGTCATATACTCACATCCGTGTTCTCCGACGCCTTCAACAACCGCTTTGGCCCCTGAATTTCTGACACAAAATCTTTCTCCGGCCATTCCCGCGATATAGGCTTCTCCGCTTGTGGCTCCGTACAGCGCAACGTTTCCGGCAATAATATTTGACTCAGCATCATAGGCAGCCTCCTCAGGGGCTTTTACTATTAATTTTCCTCCCGACAGTCCTTTTCCGAAATAGTCGTTAGTATCACCCGTCAGCTCAAGTGTCAGCCCTGCCGGTATAAATGCTCCGAAGCTTTGTCCTCCGGCTCCTTTGCATTTGATTGTGATCGTATCTTCTTTCAGACCTTCCGGATGATTCCTTGTGATTTCGGCGCCGATAAGAGTACCGAATGTCCTGTCTGTATTTGTGATCTCAGCTTCAAAAACGCTCTGCTTTCCTGATTTTACAGCCTGAATCATCCCTTTATTTTTATCCAAAAGCTGCTGATCTTTTCTTTGTCCGAGCTCAAAATCATATAATTCTTTTTTGTCGTAAACACAATTTTCGGCAAGATCAGTATCAATTATCCTGCTAAGATCTATTTTTTCTCTTATGCCGGATAATCCGTCCTTTTTCTTTATCAGATCGCTTCTGCCTACAAGTTCATCTATACTTTTTACGCCGAGGCGCGCCATATATTCTCTGAGTTCTTCTGCGATAAATAACATAAAGTTCTCAACATATTCCGGTTTGCCTTTAAAGTTCTTTCTGAGTTCCGGATTTTGTGTAGCTACGCCAAACGGGCATGTATCCTGATTGCACACGCGCATCATCACACATCCGAGAGTTACCAGCGGAGCCGTTGCAAATCCGAATTCCTCAGCTCCTAATATCGCCGCTATAGCCACGTCTCTTCCGCTCATAAGCTTTCCGTCTGTTTCAATTACAACACGATTTCTGAGGCCGTTTTTTATAAGCGTCTGATGTGTTTCGGAAAGACCCAGTTCCCAGGGAAGTCCTGCATTGTGGATCGAACTTAACGGCGCAGCGCCGGTGCCGCCGTCATATCCCGAGATCAGTATTACGCCCGCTCCTGCTTTGGCCACGCCTGCTGCGATTGTTCCTACTCCAGCCTCTGAAACGAGTTTGACAGAGATCCTTGCATTTTTATTCGCATTCTTAAGATCGTATATAAGCTGAGCAAGATCTTCGATAGAATAAATATCGTGATGAGGCGGAGGGGATATAAGGCTTACTCCCGGCGTGGAATGTCTTGTCTTGGCGATCCACGGATAAACTTTCTTTCCCGGCAGATGTCCGCCCTCTCCCGGTTTCGCACCTTGAGCGAGTTTGATCTGAATTTCTTTTGCGCTTACAAGATATTTGCTGGTAACTCCGAAACGACCGCTTGCCACCTGTTTTATAGCCGAACTTCTGTCGTTCTTTGTACCGGCGCTTAGTATCCTTTCATCACTTTCTCCGCCTTCTCCGGAGTTGCTTTTTCCGTGAAGACGATTCATCGCGATGGCAAGCGCCTGATGAGCCTCTTCCGAAATTGAACCGTAGGACATAGCTCCCGTCTTAAATCTTTTCACTATAGACTGAACCGATTCAACTTCATCTATTGAAACGCCTTTTTCAGGATAATTAAAATCCATGAGGCTTCTGATATAACCTGTCTGCTCACTGTCGACCATTTTTGTATATTCTTTAAACTTCTCATAACTGCCTTCTCTGACTGCCGACTGAAGCATATGGATCGTCTGAGGATTATATCTGTGATGCTCTCCCTGCGCCCTCATCTTATGACGCCCCATTGAATCGATCGTCTGATCTGTTTCAAGTCCGAGAGGATCAAATGCTTTTGTATGCTGTCTGTCAGTGTTTTTCTCAATATCTTCGATAGTAATGCCGCCTATCCTCGATACAGTTCCTCTGAAATACTTATTGATAACGCTTTCTGAAATTCCCACTGCTTCAAATATCCTGCTTCCCTGATAAGACTGAATAGTTGAAATCCCCATTTTGGAAGCTATCTTAACTATGCCGGATATAATTGCTTTGTCATAATCTTCAACTGCAGCATAATAATCTTTGTCAAGGATTCCCTCGTCGATAAGTTCTTTTATCGAAGCATGAGCGAGATACGGATTTACCGCGCATGCGCCGTATCCGAGCAGTGTCGCAAAGTGATGAACACCTCTCGGTTCTCCTGTCTCAAGAATAAGGGACATGGCCATGCATTTTTTTGTCGAAACAAGATAATTATGAACCGCAGCGACACAAAGAAGCGACGGGATCGCCACATGGTTTTCATCAACTCCTCTGTCGGATAAGATCAAAATATTTGCTCCGTTTTTATATGCCCTGTCGACCTCAACAAATAAATGATCAATCGCCCTTTCAAGTGGGGTGCTTTTATAATAGAGCATAGATACTTTTTCAACTTTAAGTCCCGGTTTATCGGCATGCTCTATCTTCATGAGATCAAGATCAGAAAGGATCGGATTTTTGATCTTCAATACATTACAATTTTCAGGTTTTTCCGATAACAGATTTCCGTTCTTTCCGACGTAAACAGTCGTAGCTGTTACAATCTTTTCTCTTACGGCGTCGATCGGAGGATTCGTTACCTGGGCAAATAACTGCTTAAAATAATAAAACAGCGGCTGATATTCCTGCGACATTACCGCAAGCGGAGTATCGATACCCATGGCTCCGATGGCTTCATTGCCGTTTAAAGCCATCTTTTCAATCTGATCTCTGTAGTCTTCATATGTATATCCGAATGCTTTCAAGAGACGAACCAGCTCTTCTGTAGAATACGAAGGAACCTTTTCATTCGGCACCTTTATTGACTTGAGCTCATATAAATTTGCGTCAAGCCATTCGCCGTAAGGTTCTCTGTTCGCATATTGCTCTTTGAGCTCATTATCAGAGATAACTTTCTGCTTTTTAGTATCTACCAGCAGCATCTTTCCGGGATGAAGTCTTTCTTTCTTTAAAATATGAGCTTCGTCAAGTTTCAAAACTCCTACTTCAGAAGAAAGTATGAGTCTCCCGTCATCCATAAGGTAATAACGCGACGGACGAAGACCGTTCCTGTCAAGGATCGCTCCCATAACATCTCCGTCTGAAAATAAAATAGACGCAGGACCGTCCCATGGTTCCATCATCGTCGCGTAATACTGATAAAAATCTCTTTTTTCCTGAGAAATTGTATCGTTGTTTTCCCATGGTTCAGGTATGAGAACCATGGCCGCCAGCGCCGGATCCATTCCGCCCATGATCATAAATTCAAGAGCGTTATCAAGCATAGCCGAATCTGAACCTTCCGCCGAGATGATAGGAAGGACTTTTGTAAGCTCCTCATCAGTAAAGCATGTTGTCGAGATCGTTTCCTCCCTCGCACACATTTTATCTACGTTGCCTTTAATCGTATTGATCTCACCGTTATGAACGACAAATCTGTTTGGATGTGCTCTGTACCAGCTTGGATTTGTGTTTGTGGAAAATCTTGAATGAACAAGGGCGATTGCCGACTCATAGTCTTCATCCTGAAGATCTGCGAAAAATGTCCTCAGCTGAGATACGAGAAACATTCCCTTATATACAATTGTCCTTCCTGATAACGAAGGAACATAAGTATTGTCGTTGCTCTGTTCAAACACACGCCTGACGATATACAATTTCCTGTCAAAATCAAGGTCTGATTCGATTGTCCCGGGGCGTTTAATAAACGCCTGGTATATTTCGGGACAGCTTTCAAGAGCTTTATGCCCCAGTACATCTTCGAAAACAGGTACTTTTCTCCATCCCAAAAACTTAAGGTCTTCTTTTTCAACTATGATTTCAAACATTTTCATAGCCTGTCTTCTGGCAAGTTCATTTTGCGGAAAGAAAAACATACCTACGCCGTAGCTTCTTTCTTCTCCGATATCAATTCCCTGCGACAGACATATTTTTTTGAAGAATTTATGAGGTATCTGTGTAAGTATTCCTACGCCGTCTCCCGTTTTCCCTTCAGCATCTTTTCCGGCCCTGTGCTCAAGATTTTCAACAATGGCAAGGGCATCTGCGACAACGGCATGATTCTTTTTTCCGTAAATATTGACTATAGCGCCGATGCCGCAATTGTCGTGTTCAAAGCTTTTATCATATAATGATGTCTGTCCCATCTTATCTTTCCTCCTTACGTTTTAATGCGGCCTGTACCAGACCGGCAAACAACGGATGAGGCGCGTCCGGTCTTGATTTAAACTCCGGATGTGCCTGAGTTGCTATAAAATACGGATGTTCACCAAGTTCAATCATCTCAACTATATGGCCGTCAGGAGAAATTCCCGACAATACCATTCCGTTTTTTTCAAGAACTTCTCTGTAATCATTATTTACTTCATATCTGTGCCTGTGTCTTTCCGTAATTTCTTCGCATCCGTAAACCCTGTTTGCAAGAGATCCTTTTAAGAGCCTGCAGGGATAAGCCCCAAGTCTTAAGGTTCCTCCGAGATTTTCTACTTCTTCCTGTCCCGGAAGAAAGCTGATAACCGGCTCTTTTGCGTCTGTTTCAAACTCAATGCTTGTTGCATTTTTTATTCCGCAGACATTTCTTGCAAATTCTATTATTGCCACCTGCATACCGAGACAGATTCCAAGATAAGGGATCTTATTTTCTCTCGCATACTTTGCCGCAGATATTTTTCCGTCTATGCCCCTTGTTCCGAATCCTCCGGGAACGATCATCGCATCGAGATCTCCCAGCATTTCCGACGCATTATCATCGTTTATGGTTTCCGAGTCGATCCATTTAATCTCAACTTCTGTACGATGCGCTATACCGCCGTGTTTCAACGCCTCCACAACACTAAGATAAGCGTCATGAAGTTCTATATATTTTCCTACAATGCCTATCTTTACTTTTGAAAGCGGATTTTTGTAATCATTCACCAATTTGCGCCATTTATCAAGATCAGGCTTCGGACAGTCAATTTTAAGGCAGTCGCATACGGCCTGAGCAAAATTTTCTTTTTCAAGCATAAGCGGAACTTCATATAAAGAGTCCGCATCAAGATTCTGAAGAATATGCTCTTTTTTTATACTGCAGAACAGGGAAAGTTTTTCTTTCATCGAATCCTCAAGCGGAAAATCCGACCTGCACACCAAAATATCAGGCCATAATCCCATACTCTGAAGAGTTTTTACACTCATTTGTGCCGGCTTCGTCTTCATTTCTCCCGAAGCTTTCAAATAAGGTATAAGAGTAACCTGTATAATAACGGCGTTTTCTCTTCCAACTTCCGCCTGAAACTGTCTGATCGCTTCAAGAAAAGGCTGACTTTCAATATCTCCTACAGTTCCTCCTATCTCTATTATCGATATAGTGTCCTCATTTTCTTTTCCTCTGTAAAAACGTGCTTTGATCTCATTTGTGATATGAGGAATAACCTGCACCGTGCCTCCGCCGTAATCTCCGCGTCTTTCTTTATTGATAACAGTCCAGTAAATTTTTCCTGTCGTTACATTTGAATTGCAGTCGAGATTTTCATTGATAAATCTCTCATAATGTCCGAGATCCAAATCCGTTTCCGTTCCGTCTTCCGTTACAAATACTTCACCGTGCTGTATCGGATTCATTGTTCCGGGATCTACATTTATATACGGATCAAACTTCTGCATAGTGACACGATACCCTCTTGCCTTCAGAAGTCTTCCGAGTGAAGCTGCGGTAATTCCTTTTCCGAGTCCTGAAACCACACCTCCTGTCACAAAAACATATTTAACCATGTTTTTCTCCTTCTTTATCTGCTGTAATCATTATCTTCCGCTTGCGCCATAATTTGAAAGAACCCTGGCCGACGGATCATTTACATTGCATCCTTCCCAGTTTTTATTAGGCATCCAAAAATCAGTGATCATTTTCGCCTGACCGGGATAGTATTTTTCAAATAACTCTCTGTACAATAGAGATTCTTTCGTGAACGGAGTCGCGAAATCATATTTTTTTCTCAATTCTTCATACTGCTCGTCAGTATATTCACTTTCTGCATATTCCTTTAAATGATCCACCATCGAATGGCCGACAGCGTCTGAAAAAGCTGCCTTTTCTCTCATAAGAATGTTTTCCGGCAGATAATCTCCTTCAAACGCATGACGCAGCAGATATTTACCTTTGTTATAGACATTCATCTTTTTAGCAGGATCTATGCTCATAACATATTTGACAAAATCAAGGTCGCCAAAAGGAACTCTGGCTTCAAGGGAGTTTGACGAAATACATCTGTCCGCTCTTAATACGTCATACATATAAATTTCACGTATTCTCTTTGCCGCTTCCTCTTGGAATTCCTGTGCATTCGGCGCAAAATCAGTATATTTATATCCAAATAATTCGTCGGAAATCTCGCCTGTAAGAAGAACTCTGACGTCAGTCTGTTCGTGAATCGCCTTGCACACAAGGTACATTCCGATACTTGCTCTTATCGTCGTGATATCATAAGTTCCGAGAACCGATATGACCTCCGGAAGCGCTCTTATAACATCGTCTTTAGTGATGATAACTTCAGAATGAATACTTCCGATATAATCAGCTACTTCTTTCGCATACTTAAGATCGA
>CASDUB010000062.1 GCA_949283905.1 uncultured Lachnospiraceae bacterium
AATCGCTACGAACTTTAAAGGAGTAGGTAATATGAAAATAACAGACATCAGAATGCGTAAAATGACAAATGACACAAAAATGAAAGCAGTAGTATCAATAACGATCGACGAAGAGTTTGTAGTACACGATATAAAAGTTATTGAAGGTGAGAAAGGTCTTTTTATAGCGATGCCGAGCCGCAGATCGGATGACGGCGAGTACAGAGATATCGCTCATCCGATCAAATCAGAAACAAGATCGATGATACAGGATTTAATTTTGACAGAATATGAGAGACAGAAACAAGAGGCAGAATAAATGAACGAAAGATTACCGGTGGAATTTCTTGAAAGAATAAAGGAACAGCTGGGTGATGAGTACCCGGATTTCCTTGAAAGCTATGATATTAAGGGAAGACGGGGAATTCGTATCAATGAATTAAAAACAACTGCAAATGAGATTAGAGAACAGGCTCCATTTTCTATGGAGCCTGTTCCTTGGGTAAGCAGCGGATATTTTATTGATGAAAACGATGACCCTGCAGGTCACCCGTTTTATAAGGCGGGGCTGTATTATATACAGGAGCCCAGCGCGATGACGCCTGCCGACAGACTCGATGTGACTCCGGGAGAAAAGGTGCTCGATCTTTGCGCCGCGCCGGGAGGAAAGGCGACGGCTCTGGCGGTCAAATTAAAGGGCGAAGGGCTTCTTGTCGCAAATGACGCCAGCGCTTCAAGGTGTAAAGCACTGCTTCATAATCTTGAGCTTTTCGGAGCGGGAAATATTGTCGTTACTAATGAGCAGCCCTTTAAACTTGAAAAAAAGTTCCCTGAATTTTTTGACAAGATACTTGTTGATGCGCCGTGCTCGGGAGAGGGAATGTTTAGAAAAGAGCCTGAAGTGATCGGAAGCTGGACCCCTGAAAGAGTGGAATATTTTTCGTCACTGCAGAAGAGCATAGTAAAGAGCGCTGTTGCGATGCTTAAAGATGGCGGCATGATGCTTTATTCGACCTGTACGTTTTCAAAAGAGGAAAACGAAGGCACCGTGAGTTATATTCTCGATGAATTTCCTGAAATGAAACTTATCGACATAAGACAGTATGACGGATTCGCGCCGGGGAAACCTGAGTGGGGAAACGGGAACCCCGATATAAGAAAAACGGTAAGAATCTGGCCGCATAAAATGGAAGGAGCCGGACATTATCTGGCACTGTTCAAAAAGGAAGGATCCGCTTTATCAAAAGAAGAGTTAACTCCCAAAAAAGACAGAAAGAAAAACGTATCGGATAAATACAATAATACGTTTAATAAAGAAGAAAGAGACGTCATGGACGGATTTTTAGAGCTCTTAAATTGCGAGATGGACAAATCTATGCTTGAAAACAGAGGCGGAAAAGTATACATGATGCCGTTTGACAGAAGCATTGCGTCGGGGATTAAGTTTTTGAGATGCGGACTTTATATGGGAGAACTTAAGAAAAAAAGATTTGAACCGTCGCAGGCTCTGGCGCTTTGGACGGGAGCCGCAAATTTTAAAAATTCTCTTGATATTGATGTAAATGACGATAGAGTATCCCGGTATTTTAATGGGGAAACGACTTTTGTAAAGGAAGATGAGGACTGTGAAAATGGTACAATTCTCATAAAAATAAGTGGAAAACCTGTAGGATTTGGCAAAAAAGTTAACGGCATGATTAAAAATAAATATGTATTTTTGAGATGAAATATAGTCTAAATGCTGTATAAGTGTTAAAAAATATAACAAAAAAATTGTAAATATTACAGAAATATTTCAAAAAGTTAAAGAATGCTTTTCAAGACTTACTCTCTATGGTATACTATACGGGAACATGGGAGTAAGTCTTATGTTTTTTAATAAAAACAATGACGAAAGGTTACTTATGCAGAAAAAGACTAAAAAGGTTTTCGCATTGGCAGTCGCGGGCGTATTGGCATTTTCTGTTCCGTGTTACGCTAATACGACAGATGATGAAATAGCCAGTGTAACAATTATCAATGAAAATACTCAGCAGGATCTTATAGATGTTCAGGAACGTCTGGCAGCTCTTGAGGAACAGAAGGGCAATACCGAAAATTATCTTTCGGAACTGTCGGCACAGCTTTCTGATTTAAGTCTGGGACTTGATGAGCTTCAGAAAAATTATGAAGGAAAGCTTCAGGAAATAGAGATTATTCAGCAGGAGCTTGCGGTTTCAAGAGAAAATGAACAGACTCAGTACGAGAATATGAAACTGAGAATTCAGTATATATATGAAGAAAGCGTAAACAACAATGCGCTGGAATCTCTTTTTTCGGCAGGCAGTTTCGCCGATTTCCTGAACCGCGCCGAGCAGATAAGCGAGTTGAATAAATATGACCGCGAGATGCTCGTTTCCTACAATAATATCGTAAAAGAGATAGAAGAGAAGGAACAGAGACTTTTACAGGAAAAAGCCGATATAGAACAGATTCAGCAGCAGATGCAGGAACAGCAAAATGCTATAACTGTTATATATGAAGATTCCTACAGAGAACTTGAAGCGTGCCTTATAGAAATACAGAATTCCGAAAACGCTCAGTCTGAACTCGTAGAGCAGATAAGACAGCAGGAAGAACTGCTTGATTCTCTCGCGGCGAAAAAGTTTGCTGAAGAGGAAGAAGCAAGAAGACAGAAGGAAGCCGAAGAAGCTGCCATGAGAGAAGCTGCCGAACAGGCAAATCAGGCGGCGATAGAAGCGCAGAAGCAGCAGGAGGCTGCATCGCAGCCGCAGACGCCTGAAACTTCAGGAACGACTGAAGCGGTTGAAACACCGAGCGCGCCTTCGACTCCGTCAACGGACAATTCAACGTCGGGAAATATGACATATCTCGGAAACTTTACGCTGACAGCATATTGTTCATGCGCTAAATGCTGCGGAAAATGGGCGCAGTATGCAGGTCTTACGGCCAGCGGCGCTTATTGTCAGGAGGGCGTAACTGTTGCCATGGGAGGAGTTCCGTTCGGAACAAAACTTTCCATTAACGGACATATTTATACCGTTCAGGACAGAGGCACTCCTTACGGACATGTTGATATTTATTTTGCATCGCATGAAGCGGCATGTGCTTTCGGTCTGCAGTACGCGGACGTATATCAGGTGAACTGATAATTATCGGATAAAGAAAAAAGAGCAGAAGAAACGACACAAAAGATTCTTTTGCTCTTTTCTTTATCGAGAAATTTGATATGATGAGTCAAGGGAGAAAAACAGGAGGACCACAATGAAAAAATCATATGATTATCTTATAGTAGGAGCGGGCCTTTTCGGTTCTGTCTTCGCTCATGAAGCGGTAAAAAAAGGAAAGACATGTCTTGTAATAGATAAAAGAAGCCATATAGGCGGAAATATTTATACGGAAGAGATCGAAGGAATCAACGTACATAAATACGGAGCGCATATTTTCCATACTTCAGATAAAGAGATCTGGGAATATGTAAACCGGTTTGCCGAATTTAATCAGTATATCAATTCGCCGGTGGCCGTTTATAAGGATGAACTCTATAATCTTCCTTTTAATATGAACACATTCAGCAGAATGTGGAATATCAGAACGCCAAAGGAGGCGAAAGATATAATTGAAGCTCAGAGAAAAGAGGCGAATATCACAGAGCCGAAAAATCTTGAGGAACAGGCGCTTTCCCTTGCCGGACGCGACGTGTATGAAAAGCTGATCAAAGGATATACGGAAAAACAGTGGGGCAGAAGATGTACAGATCTTCCGGCGTTTATTATCAAACGTCTTCCCTTCAGATTTACATATGACAATAATTATTTTAATGACAGATTTCAGGGAATTCCGATAGGCGGCTATACGCAGATCGCAGAAAAGCTGCTTGAAGGAAGCGACGTGCTCCTTGAAACCGAGTATAAGCAGTTTATTGCCGAAAACAAAGATATCGCATCAAAGATAATCTATACGGGAATGATCGACGAGTTCTTTGATTATAAACTCGGCGCCCTCGAATACAGAAGCGTAAGATTCGAAACAGAAGTGCTCGATACCGATAATTATCAGGGAAACGCGGTTGTAAACTATACGGAAAGAGAAGTTCCTTATACGAGGATTATAGAGCACAAGCATTTTGAATTCGGAAAACAGGAAAAGACGGTTATTTCAAGAGAATACTCTTCCGAGTGGAAGGTGGGAATAGAACCCTATTATCCCGTTAACGATGAAAAAAATTCTGAACTTTACGCCGGGTATAAAGAACTTGCCGCCAAAGAAAAGAATATTATTTTCGGCGGAAGGCTCGGCATGTATCAGTATTTTGATATGGACAAGGTGATAAAGGCAGCGCTTGAAGTCTGCAAAAAAGAACTGAACTGAGAACAAAAAAATAAATCAAACCTCTGTAAAGTAGTACTTGACAGGGGTTTGATTTTATTGTACATTAAAATTTGCGTTATTATGGAAAGTAGGCTATTTTATACTTTTTTAAAATAGCCAAAA
>CASDUB010000063.1 GCA_949283905.1 uncultured Lachnospiraceae bacterium
ACTTTCCGTCGATGCATTTTCGGACGCAGATGGCGGCGGCGGAGTCAAAATGCCGCATCCGGCCATTGAAACAGCCATGGCCGCAGCGGCTGTAACAGCGAATATTTTTTTCATAATAATTTCTCCCCTTTTACGATATAAATTTCATGAGACACGGAGCACATCGCACTTCGCGTCTCATTTTAATGGTTTAAAGCGTCAAGCCGTTATATCGTCAATGTTCTAAATTATATAACATTATTTCAAAATGTCAATTTAAAATGATACCCTGGTCTGCACGAAGCAATCCGCAGGTATCATAAATGGGAAATTTTAATGCTTTTCTTATCAGCTCATGATCTGCGCTTCTACGAGACGTTTTGCGTGATATTTCTGTCGGAGCGCCGGCTTTTCGATCTTTCCTGTAGGATTTCTCGGAATCTTGTCAAATATGATCTTTTTCGGACGTTTATAACGCGGAAGTTCCTTGCAGAACTCATTGATCTCTTCTTCTGTGCACTCCACGCCCTCTTTCAGCTCAATGATAGCAGCGGCGATCTCTCCGAGTCTCGCGTCAGGAAGTCCTATTACGGCAGCGTCTTTTATCTTGTCATTTTTTCTGAGGAAGTTTTCGATCTGAACGGGATACAGGTTTTCTCCTCCCGATATGATAACGTCTTTCTTCCTGTCAACAAGATATATAAATCCGTCCTCGTCTTCCATAGCCATATCGCCGGTAAGAAGCCAGTCGCCCATCGTAATATCTTTTGTCGCTTCTTCGTTTTTATAGTAACACTTCATCACGCCGGGGCCTTTTACCGCAAGCTCTCCGACTTCTCCTTTTACCACGTCTTTTCTGTTTTCATCAAGGATACGCGTCTCCCAGAGATATCCGGCCTTGCCTATGGCGCCGACTTTATTTATATTTTCGATGCCGAGATGAACGCATCCCGGTCCGATAGACTCGCTGAGTCCGTAGTTCGTATCGTACTTATGATGCGGGAATTTTTCTTTCCATCTCTGAATCAGGCTCGGAGGAACCGGCTGTGCTCCTATATGCATAAGCCTCCACTGTTCGAGATGATATTTATTTATATCTATCTTTCCGCTGTCTATGGCGTCAAGAATATCCTGCGCCCACGGAACCAAAAGCCATACTATAGTACATCTTTCCTTGCTCACGGTTCTTATGATATTGTCAGGCGATACGCCTCTTAAGAGAACGGCCTTGCTTCCCGAAATCAGACTTCCGAACCAGTGCATCTTTGCTCCCGTATGATAAAGCGGAGGAATGCATAAAAATACATCTTCTCTTGTCTGTTTGTGGTGATTCTGCTCCGTAAGGCACGAGCAGTACAGCGCCTTATGAGTATGAAGAATCGCCTTCGGAAATCCCGTCGTTCCGGATGAAAAATAGATTGCGGCGTCATCCTCCTGCTTTAATTCTATAGGCGTGCTGACAGACGAGCAGAAAGACATGAGCTTCCAGCATTCTTCTGCGTACTCAGGCACATCTTCTTTTCCTATATAAAAGAACATTTTTATAAAAGACATGTCGTCCTTTACTTTATCTATTCGCTCAATAAACTCAGGCCCGAATACAAGAACCTCTACATCCGCAAGATCAGCGCAGTATCTTATCTCTTCGCAGGAATATCTGAAATTCATCGGAACAACTATACATCCGGCCTTCAGCGTTCCAAAATATATCGGCAGCCATTCAAGACAGTTCATCATAAGGATGGCTACTTTTGTTCCTCTTTTCATTCCTCTTGACAGAAGAAGATTAGCGAAGCGGTTTGCCCTGCTGTCAAATTCTCTCCATGTCATCTCTCTTCTGAACGGTGATCCCGGTTCCGCTACTTCTATAAGATTAGCTTCTTTCCATGAAGCGGTCTTGCCTTCTTCCACATCCGGGTTTACTTCCACAAGCGCCGTTTCGTCTCTGTACAGTCTTGCATTTTTTTCTAAAAGGTCTGTGATTACCATGATTTTGCTCCTAAAATTTCATTATTGTGTGAGTCTTATTGACTCATCTTTTGTATGAGTCAATGCACATAAAAGCTCCCGGATTGTTCCGCACCTATCGGTGCTCTCACAATCACTTAACTCATCTGTTTGATTTCCGTTTATTTCAACTTTTATATGAGTCTACGTGATTTTTCCGTGCTTCGCACTCCCAAAATCACTTAAAACATTCGGATTCTGCTCATTTTTTTGCAAAAAATGGCGCCATCCTCATGTTTTGGCGGTCCTCATAAACACAAATCCGTATGCAAGCATCCGATTTGTGTCCATTCGTCCCTTGACTCATACACTTTAGCACGTAAAACCGCTAAAGTCAACCGTATTAAAAAAGTCTGTAAAATATAATATTAATAATTGACTTTTTGTTTATTATCAGTATAATTAGTCTGCGTAACAGAGTTTAGCAAAAAAATATTTAAAGTTTAGAATTACAAAACAGGAGGCGTCTGTGGAATCAGAACAAGTTAATATCAAGATAGGAAAACGTATAAAAGATCTAAGGCTTGAACTGGGGCTGACACAGCAGGAGCTCGCAGACCGAACCGAGCTTACAAAGGGCTATATTTCCCAACTGGAACGAGGCCAGGTTGCTCCTTCGATCGTTACACTTATGGATCTTATCGAATGCCTCGGAACAACAGCTTCGGAGTTCTTTGCCGAACACGACGAACAGATAGTATTTCACAAGGAAAACTTTTTTGAAAAACTTGACGAAAACGGAAATTCCATACAGTGGATAATCCCTACGGCTCAGAAAAACGATATGGAACCGCTTCTCGTTGAGATCAAACCTCACCAATCTCTTCCCGAAGACAAGCCCCATGCGGGTGAAGAATTCGGATACCTCCTTTCAGGCCGTCTGAAACTTCATCTGGGTGAAAAAATCTACACGGTAAAATCGGGAGAGAGTTTTTATTATGAAGCAAAGACTTCACACTGGCTTGAGAATCCCGGTTCGATCAGCGCGAAATTAATCTGGGTCTCAACCCCTCCAATGTTCTAAAAATACGGAAGGAAAAGAAAAAATGCCAAACAACAGTGAAAACATCATCGAATTAAAAAATGTATTTAAAACATTTAAAGACGGTTTCAGCGCTGTTTCAGACTTCTCTTTAACGGTAAAGCGCGGTGAATTCGTTACTTTTCTCGGTCCTTCAGGCTGTGGAAAAACAACAACTCTGCGAATGATTGCGGGGTTCGATCTGCCTTCGTCGGGCGAGATCCTGTTAAACGGAAAGAGCATCACTGATCTTCCTCCTCACAAAAGACCTATAAATACGGTTTTTCAGAGATACGCTCTTTTCCCTCACATGAATGTTTTTGACAACATCGCCTTTGGTCTCAAGCAGAAAAAAACAGACAAAAATCTTATCGAGAAAAAAGTCAAAAAAGTTCTCGACCTCGTTGATCTTGAGGGCTTTGAAAACAGAAGCATTTCCACTCTTTCAGGAGGTCAGCAGCAGCGTGTCGCCATAGCCAGAGCTCTTGTAAACGAACCGGAAATCCTTCTTCTCGACGAGCCTCTCGGAGCTCTTGACCTTAAAATGCGTAAGGAAATGCAGCTTGAGTTAAAAGCGATGCACGACGAGCTCGGAATCACTTTTATATATGTAACTCACGATCAGGAAGAAGCGCTTACAATGTCGGACAAGATCGTTGTAATGTCGGAAGGCAAGATCCAGCAGATAGGAACTCCTGAAGATATATACAACGAACCCAAAAATGCTTTCGTCGCCGACTTTATCGGAGACAGCAATATTTTCAACGGCATCATGACCGACAAATTGAGAGCCCGCTTCTGCGGCGGAACTTTCGACTGTGTTGACGACATCGAGGTCGGAACGCATATAACGGCGGTAGTAAGACCGGAAGACGTTATCATTACAACGCCTGCAGACGGAACCATCACAGGAAAGATCACTTCCATCATTTTTAAAGGCATTCACTATGAAATAACAGTCGAATCCGGAAAAAATGAGATCGTAATACAGACGCTCCACAGCGCTCAGGTCGGCGACTATATTGGCATGAAAGTCGAGCCTGATAACATCCACATAATGATCGCGGAAGATCATACAAATATCTTTGCCGCAGATCTGAACAAAGACTTTGAGCTTGAATATAACGGAAAACCCCTCGATGCGAATATCACCGAGATATTTAAGAACAGTTCCCGCGCAGCTGACGGCGCTGTCATAGATTCCCACGGCGACGTCATAGATCCTAAACGCGTAAAGATCATGGTCTATATACAGCCCCAGGATATACAGCTTACCGATGACCGCGAGCAGGGACTTGTCGAAGGTTATATAAGCGACCTTATATATAAAGGCGACCATTACAGCTATGTCATAAAGACGGATATCGGGCAGGATTTCGTTGTTGACGACGAATATCTCTGGAATATGGACGACCATGTCGGTCTTATAATGCCTGTAGAAAAAATGAAATTCAAAGTAAAAAAATGAGTGGGAGAAAAAATGAGTAAATTTACTTTTTCCAGAAAAAGCCTGGGGATTCCATATTTTATTTTTCTTTTAATATTTGTTGTAGCCCCGCTTGTAGTTCTGTTCTGCTTTGCATTTTCAGATAAGGACGGTCACTTTACATTTGCGAATTTCGCAAATTTCTTCACCGACCCGAATACCCTCGGCACACTCTTTTACAGTCTTGCCGTTGCGGTAGTTACAACTATTGTAAGCCTTCTGATCGCTTATCCCCTGGCTTACATACTTTCAAGAAGCAGGTTAAAATCAAAGGCGGTCATGCTTCTTATCATAATCGCGCCTATGTGGATCAATTTTTCACTTAGAATATCGGCGCTCAAGGAAATACTGACCGTTATCGAAGGAAATCTTGCGTATTATCCGTTTATAAACGCCGTAATAGGTATGACATACGATTTCCTTCCGTTTATGATACTTCCGATTTACAACACTCTTGTAAAAATGGATCTTTCTCTTGAAGAGGCCGCAAGAGACCTCGGAGCCGGAAATTCACAGACTTTCTTAAAGATAACTCTTCCGCTTTCAACCCCGGGAATCATAAGCGGAGTTATGATGGTCTTCCTTCCGGCAATGACTAACTACGTTGTTCTCGACATGCTCTACAACAGCACATATATCATGGGAAGCCTTATCGGAAGTTATTTTGCCGCATACAACTGGCACGGAGGTTCAATGATAGCCCTTATCCTTCTGGCTATTATCTGCCTGTTCAACATAATCGCCGGCGGTTCTTCCGAAGAAAACAATCAGGGAGGTGCATTATTATGATCAAAAAATCAGGAAAGATCATTTTTATCGGTCTTGTACTTATTTTTCTGTATGCGCCTATAGTTATCCTCGCAATTTACAGCTTTACCAGCGCGACGACAATCGGCGGCGCCGGAGGATTTTCCCTGCAGAACTATAAAACTCTTTTTACGACGGAAGAACTTATAAATATGATCCTCGGCACCATAATGCTGGCTCTTATTTCGGCGTTGATCTCAACTATTCTCGGAACAGTCGGCGCTATCGGATCGTTTTATTCAAAAAAAAGGTTCAGATCCTTTTATTCAACCGTCAATCAGATCCCGGTCATCAACGCCGATGTTGTAACAGGATTCTCCATCTGCATACTTCTTGTTGTCGTATTCGGCGTCAGCAAAGATACATATATTCCGCTTATTTTCGGTCATGTAACCCTTTGCGCGCCTTTTGTATATCTTTCGGTCATGCCGAGACTTAAACAGATGGATCCGTTCATTTACGAAGCTGCCCTTGATCTCGGAGCCTCACCGTCGTCCGCCCTCAGAAAGATCGTTATTCCGCAGATATTTCCCGGAATCCTTTCAGGATTTATGCTTGCGATAACTCTTTCTCTTGACGATTATTTTATTGCAACATATACAAAGCCGGCGACATTTGACACCATAAGCACCTATGTCGTAAACGCCACAAAAGGCGCTCAGACATCCATCAAAACAGCGCTTTGGGCTCTTTCAACGCTCATCTTCATAATAGTAATAATCGCAGTTATCATTATGAATGTTATGGCGTCGCGCAAAGCCGGAAAGATAAAGAAGGAGGCATAGTCATGAAAAAGAAAATAACGGCAATGGCTCTTGCCTTCGTTACCTGTGCATCTCTTCTTCCCGCTTTCAAGGTATTCGCGGATGAGCCGGCTGCCGAAGAGGTAACGCTCCGCGTGTGCAACTGGGAAGAATATATAGATCTCGGCGACTGGGATCCCGATGAAGAAACGATCGACCTTGACAACGGCGACATTTTGGGCGTAACCCCGATGGTTGATGATTTTGAAGAATGGTATTTTGAAACATACGGCATAAAAGTAAATGTCGAATACAGTACTTTCGGCACAAACGAAGATCTTTACAACATGCTCACATTGGGAGATGTCTATGATCTTATCTGCCCGTCTGAATATCTGAACATGAAGCTCATGGCCGAAGACGCTCTCGTTCCGCTTTCGTCTGATTTCTTCGATGAGTCAGACGAAAATAATTATTATATAAGAGGTCTTTCCCCGTATATAAGAGATATTTTCGACAGCAAGGAAATAAACGGCGAACCCTGGAGCAAATATATGGCAGGCTACATGTGGGGCATAACGGGCATAGTGTATAATCCAAACGAGATTACAAAAGAAGAAGCCTCAACGTGGACGCTGCTTTCCGATCCCGAGTATTTCCGTCAGATAACGATAAAAGACAATGTACGCGATTCTTATTTCGCGGCGGTGGGCGCTGTCAAAAAAGATCTTCTGACATCGGAAGAATTTTTGAACGATCCGAACTACGCTCTGAATCTCGAAGCCGAGATGAACGATACTTCTCCCGAAACGATTCAGGCCGCTCAGGACTGGCTGCAGTCGGTTAAGAATAACGCCTATTCTTTTGAAACGGATTCGGGAAAAGCTGATATGATAACCGGAAAAGTTCTCGCGAATTATCAGTGGTCCGGGGATGCCGTCTATACTATGGATCAGGCTGACGAAGACGATTACACTTTAAACTTCGCCGTTCCTGTCGAATCTTCAAACATTTATTTTGACGGCTGGGTAATGCTTAAAAGCGGCATAAATCAGGATCCGCGCAAACAGCATGCTGCCGAAAGTTTTATCAACTTTCTGTCACGTCCCGATAACGTCGTAAGAAATATGTACTATATCGGATACACTTCAGTTATCTCGGGAGGCGACGACGACACGATATTCCAGTATCTCGACTGGTCATACGGTGCGGAAGACGATGAAGAAGACGTTACCGAATACGATCTGTCATATTTCTTTTCAGAAGATCCCGACAGCGGCGAATATGTCATCAGCGCGCCTACGGATCAGGTAGACAGACAGCTTTCAGCTCAATATCCGCCCCGGGATATAATCGACAGAACTTCAATAATGGTTTATTTCGACAATGATAAAACAGACGTTATAAATCAGATGTGGATAAATGTAAGATGCTTTAACCTCGATACGATTCCCGTATTGGGAAAAGCGCTTATAGTAATAGCGATCACAGCTGCTGTTATCTTTATTATCAGAAGCAAGATACGAAAAAAAGCTCACAGATAAAAGACAGGGATTATCGAAATTCATTCGGTAATCCCTGTTTTTCCATAAAGCGTTTCAGCGATCAAAAAATTCTCAATAATTGATTATCCTGTCCGAAATATCCTCCATATATTCCAGACTTGACTTGACAACGATCACTGCCGTTCCGCGATTTGAAAACTTTTTTATAAACGAAGCCACGATCGAAACGCCGTATGTATCACAGAACGTAAAAGGCTCATAAAGCACTATTACTTTCGGATTGAATACATACCAACGATTAAACGCTATCGCGATATGATCATTTGAATTCAGTTCTTTTAAAACAGTATCACTGTCTAATGAACTGTTTTCTATTTCACTGCTCAATACACGTGTAATCATTCCTCCCGATGAGAAATATTCAATTCTTGGAATCTTTTCAATAGACGGAATAAGCAGATTATCTCCGACCGACATTTTTTCAAACAGCTCATAATCATTTCCTGTTTTCATTATGGATACGATCCTGCTCTTTTTAAATCGCGAAAAAACCGGCTGCCTGACCCATTGTCCGTCAAGAAGATACTCCATATAATCCGGTGTATTTCGGCCGCACAGCTTTTCAAAAAAATTCAATCTTTCAGCATTATTTATTATAACAAAAGTAGTGATCTCGCCTTTATGAAATTCGAAATACTCTCTTTTCCCTTTGATCGGAATGTTCTGCACGCCATAGACAATGTCTTTATCCAGGCTTATGTATCTGGTATATCTGTCAAGGGATTTCTTTTTAAGTATCAACGACCCGCCTAAAAGATAATGATTGATATCTACATGCCTGTCTTTAAAGTCTCCCCATCCGTGCTTAATAATACGGCCTTTTCGAAAAATAATATAGTTGTCTATCAAAAGGGAGGCCGTTGCCTCAGAATGACAGAGCAGCAATACTGTCATTTTTCCTTCAATGGCTCTTCGAAGAAATGATCTGTATTCCATAATGGTTTTTCTGTTCATCCCTTCGCACTCATCCTCAATAATAAGGACTCTGACGCCTTTTTTTCTTGCCCTTACCAGTTCAACCACACGGCGTTCAAGTTCACTGAGCTCTTTCATCTTTTTATCTATATCCAATGAAGCTCCTATTTGCGCGAACTGCTCGCTCACCATACGGCGAAGCTGTTTTTTTGCCTTTATAGTCAGCAGCCAGCTGACATCGTTCAATCCTACGTATTCCGCCACTGTCAGATGCTCTACTGCCGGCGCTCCGCCGACTATATGACCTACAAGTTTGCGGCCTTCCTTGGGATCTCTTATCTGTCTGCCGTCAATATAGATATTTCCGCTGTTCCATTCTATTCCGGGTTCTCCAAGCAAAATTCTGACGGCTAATTCATTTCCCGAGGAATCCAGTCCCATAAGCCCGCTGACTTCACTCTCCATTGTAAAAAACGACGCATACTTAAGCTTTCCGTAACGCTCGTGACTGACATTCAGATTATTGATCTTCAGAACTATTTTCTTCAACTGTCAACTCCTCTGTCTGATTATTCACAGGAATTATTATTTCTACATCTGTTCCAAGCCCCTCGGAGCTGTATACATTTAATCCATATCTTTTTCCATAGAGCAGCTGTATACGCTTATTTATATTCGGCAGGGCAATACCTGTTTTTCCCCGCTCCTGACCGCTCTCATCCAGAAGGCTCATATCCTCAGAATGAATGCGGCTGTTCAGATCGTCAAGCTCTTTCAGCGACATTCCCTTGCCATTGTCAGACACAGTTATTATCAGATCCTCGGCAACAGTTACCTCAATATCTATGTGAGCCCCTTCGATCACATCCTCTAAACCGTGAACTATGGCATTTTCAACTATCGGCTGCAGAATCAATCTCGGAACATAGCAGTCATATGCTATCTGCTCTTCATCATCTATCTCGATCTGCATTGAAAATCGGTTTGCATAGCGGTATTGCTGAATCTTCATAAAATTTTTTATATTGTTTAATTCATCGCGAAGAGTAACCATATTTCCTTTGCGGCTGATACTGTACCGAAAAAACGAAGCCAGAGTTTCTATCATGTTGGCAGCTTCTTTGTCATCCGCCGACAGCGCCTGTCCGCGGATAGTATCGAGCGTGTTGTATAAAAAATGTGGATTTATCTGGCTCTGCAGCGCCATAAGCTCTGTCTGTTTATTAAAGATTTCCGCATTATTGCGGCGTATTCGCTGCACCGCATACCTTTCTATAAGCCGTTCCAATTCCGCCACATAATATAACTTTTTTTTATTTGAAAAAGGATCTTTTTCATCCGTATTTTTATCAAATATGTCCAGCTCATCCTGAACTATCTTTAACGGCCGATATATAAGCACCTCTAAAGCGATCATATAAATGACCTGCAAAACTGACAACGCCAAAATCAGGAGCCTGATCCATGGGTTGTTAATTACCCAAAAGCTCATGAAAACACACATCAGTTCTCCTGCCAACAGCACATACCCTAATCCTCGGATTCGTTTCATTACCTTACCTCAAATCGTCAAAATTACGCGGATTTTTCAGGAATGAAGCCTCCTGTATACCGCCGGCTTAACTCCAACTACTTTTTTAAAGAGCTGGCTGAAATATTTTTGATCTCCATATCCTACCGCGTCTCCGATAGCCGCCACCGTATCATTCGTGGTTACCAGCATTTTTTTCGCTTTTTCCATCCTGACATTGATCAAATATGTACTGAAATTCATATCTGTTTCTTTCTTAAAAAGCGCGCTGAAATAAACAGGGTTCAGTCCTACGACCTCCGCTATATCATCAAGCAGTATCTTTTCTCTGTAATGTTCTTCCACATACTGCTTCGCCTGCCGTATCGGCTTTGTAGATTTAGTCTCCGTCACCATGCGTATCATATCGAGACTGTCTCCAAGCTTTTGTTTGAGCAGCTGCGTCAGTTGTATAAGTTTTCTGCAATGCTGACATTGTATCTGCAGATTTTTCTTCTGCGAATCTAAATTTTCCTGGTTTAAATAGTCAAAAAACAATCCGACTATTTGTTCCGCGGCAGTATAATAATCCGTATCGTCAACGCTGTTTGAATAATTATGTTCGTTAAAAAGATCTCCTATGCACGTTGTCAGTACATCTCTGGAATACGTTTCAACACTTGAACGGATTATCTGTTTTGAATCTTCTGCTTTGCTTTTCAGCTCACTGTTTTCTTCAACTGTAAGAGCGTTGAAATATATCAGTCTTCCGCTTCCGAGATGCATTCTGTTGCAGACTGCCCTGTAAGCTTCCTTTATGGAAAAACGTATGTCGGCAAACTCTGTCTTTTCATTTCCGATACCTATAGTCACTTCATAGCGGTCAAATCCCATAAGATATTCTTTTATTTTAAGAAGACTCTCGCTTATATAATTTCTCACGGCCTTTGACTTTTCGGCTTCGTAATTGAGCAGACAATAAATGTGAAGCGTTTCCTTCTCGAAAATCAATATTTCATCAATATTTTCAGAAAAAATAGCTTCCACAAGTTCCTTAACACGATCCACAGTCAGCTTGTCCTGCTTCTGATCCATTTTATTATGATCAAGACAATCGAGCTTAATATCTATTCCTCTATAAACGCCGCCGGGCATACTGGCAGCCATTTCTTCATTCATAAAGCTTTCTTCCGACTGACTGATGATATTTTTAAGAAAACCCCTCTTTATAATATTTTTGCTTTTAACAACTTCTTCATGAAGCTTCTCTTTTATGATCGTTTCATGATCCTGAGA
>CASDUB010000064.1 GCA_949283905.1 uncultured Lachnospiraceae bacterium
GCAACGGTCTCTTATCTACGCCCATACTTTGCATCAGCTCAACAGCATTCTGTCGTTCGCGAATTCTTCTCCGGCAGCCTGCTCGAATTTCTCAAGCAGCTGCGAAACCTTGAGGTTCTTTTTTTCTTCGCCTTCGACGTCGAAAATTATATTTCCGTTATGCATCATTATAAGTCTGTTTCCAAGACGTATTGCGTCCCTCATGTTGTGCGTGATCATAAGAGTCGTAAGATTATGCTCTTTTATGATATTTTCAGTTATCTCAAGAACTTTTGCCGCCGTCTTCGGATCAAGAGCCGCCGTGTGCTCGTCCAGAAGAAGAAGCTCCGGCTTTTTAAGCGTCGCCATAAGAAGCGTAAGCGCCTGTCTCTGTCCGCCCGACAGAAGCCCTACTTTTGAAGTCATTCTGTCTTCAAGACCAAGATCAAGAGTTTTGAGCTTTTCTTTAAAGAATTCTCTTTCCTCTTTTGTAATGCCTCTCTTAAGTCCGCGGCTTTTGCCTCTTCTGTTCGCGAGAGCCATGTTTTCCTCGATCTCCATCGTAGCAGCAGTACCCATCATAGGATCCTGAAATACTCTGCCGATGAATTTCGCGCGTTTATATTCTGTCCATTTTGTTATGTCGGTATCATTTAAAACGATGCTTCCCGAATCAATCGGATAAACTCCCGTGATCATATTCAGCATTGTGGATTTTCCCGCGCCGTTTCCGCCGATAACGGTAACAAAATCGCCGTCATTGAGGGTCAGATTTAATCCGTTTAAAGCCCTTTTCTCATTGACAGTGCCTTTATTGAAAGTTTTATGTATATCTGAAAGGATCAACATAATCATCTTCCTCCTTTCGAAATCTGTTTTCCGGCTCTGACCTTTGAAATAACAGTAGGCAGAGCAAGGAATACGGCTACTATGATGGCTGAAATAAGTTTAAGGTCGTTTGCGTTAAGTCCGAGCCAGAGCACGACCTGAAGTACAAAATAATATATGATCGCTCCGCAGACAACTCCGACAAGACGCATATAAAATGTTTTAAATATTTTTCCGAAGATCACCTCGCCTATGATGACGGCCGCAAGTCCTATTACGATAGCGCCTCGTCCTGCATTGACATCCGCAAATCCCTGATACTGGCTGTAAAGGGCGCTGGCAAAAGAAACAATTCCGTTAGATATCATAAGGCCGATAATCTTGTTTCTGTTGATATTAATACCCTGGGCGCACGCCATCCTCGGGTTTGCTCCCGTGGCGCGGATACCGCTTCCGAGCTCTGTTCCGAAGAACCAGTAAAGCAGAATTATAAGAGCCGCATTAACAACTATTCCTAACAGAAGCGCCTGATTCAGATATCTAAGAGAAATAACAAGCTGATATTTATCCACATTGATAGCCATGTTTGCTGCATTGTCCATTATACGTAAGTTTACGGAATAAAGTCCCAGCTGTGTGAGAATTCCGGCAAGAATAGCCGGGATGCCAAACACCGCATGCAGAATTCCCGTAACAAATCCCGCAAGAAGTCCTGCGGCAAAAGCGCAGATAAGTGCAAGCCATACGGGAGCGCCGCCCGCCATCATCGCAACGCACACGGCTCCTCCTGTCGCCATCGTTCCGTCAACCGTAAGATCCGCAAGATCAAGTATCCTGAAAGTTATAAATACGCCGATAGCCATTATGCCCCAGATAAGGCCCTGCGCGCATGCGCCCGGAAGGGCGTTGATAAGATTTAATATGTCCACGATTTCCACCTCTCATTATAAAGAAGGCCGCCGATATTAAGCAGCCTTCCGTAAATTCTTTTTCAGATGCTTATTCTTCTGTAACTTCTATAGCTTCGTATCCTTCAGGTATTTCGATTCCGAGCTTATCGCATCTTTCGGCATGATATTTCTTTGTTACATTCGGCGCATAGCGAACTTCCATAGTCGATATATCCGCACCGTTTACAAGGATCTCATATGCCATTTCTCCCGTCTCATATCCGAGTTCATAATAATCTATCGAAAGTGTAGCAATGCCGCATCCTTCGCAGATTCCTTCTTCGCCTGCGATTATCGGAATTCCCGCCGGTTCGCAGATATTGTTGATAACTTCGGTATTTGATGCTGCAGCATTGTCTGTCGGAATATAAAGAGCGTCACATTCGTTCGTAGCTGCCGTTGTTACCGTCGCTATATCGTTTGAGTCGGCAAATGTATATTCTTTGCAGTTATATCCCAAGGCTTCAAGCTCTTTTTTCATTTCCGTACTCTGATATTTGGAATTCGGTTCTGCAGAACAATACAGTATTCCTATATTCGGATATTCACTTTCCGGAAGCAGCTCGTTTAACATAGCCGCCTGTTCTGACAGAGGTGCAAGATCAGATGTTCCCGAAATATTTCTTCCCGATGCGCCGGTCCAGTTATCGATCTCAAGGGCCAGACCGTAATTTGTAACGGATGTTCCGAGAATGGGAATCTCGTCTGTAGCAGCCGCCGAAGACTGAAGCGGAGCCGTTCCGTTCGCCATAATAAGATCCACGCCGGATGAAACAAACTGATTTGCTATGGTCGAACATGTCGCTGAATCACCCGATGCGTTCTGAAGCTGGAATGTTACCGAATCACCCAGCAACTCCGTGAGGGCATCTTCAAATCCTTCTGTCGCCGCATCAAGCGCCGGATGCTGTACATGCTGGCAGATACCGATCGTATACGAAGTTTCTGCCGAAGAAGCCTCTGATTTTGAATCACTTTCCGTCGATGC
>CASDUB010000065.1 GCA_949283905.1 uncultured Lachnospiraceae bacterium
AAAACTGAGGGTGGTTCAAAAAGAATGTATGTTTGTACTTCCTGCCTTCGCAGCAATGCAGTAGAACGTGCTTAATTAAAGCATTTATAAAGACTATCACTTTCGTGGTAGTCTTTTTTATTTGCTCATCTGTCCATTTTTGAAATTATTATAACTGCTGTTCCGCTTTTTACTTCTATATACGCCTCGTCGCTCATCCATTCATTGCTTACCCCGATCGGATAAGTATTTGTTACGGTTTCATCTTCTATTTCATATTTTGTTCCTTTTATCGTAACCCGGCTGCAGATATCGCTGATTGCGAAAAACGACAGATAACTGTCCTCTTCTTTTTTCAAACTGAGATGCGAATCCCTGATTGAATACAAAATCGTATCTTTACCTTCAATAACTGCTCTCGCACCGTGTTCTTCTATAAAGGCAGCCGTCTGTACATTGGCGATGCTGTGATCAAATCTTCCTCCGAACGCACAGCATATATGTATCTCATCAGCGCCTTCATCAATTGCATATCTGACTGCGCTTATCGTATCGGTATCATCTTTTATCGGATTTAATTTTATTACTTTTATATCTTTATCGATACTGCCGGTATAAGAATCAAAATCTCCTATAACCACATCGGGAACTATATTCATTTTTTTTGCGGCTGAAAGTCCCGCGTCGCATGCGATCACAAGATCAAACTCTTCTTTCTTTCTCAAAGGACAGAATTCGCCGCCCGATATCAATAAACACTTTTTCATTTTCAGCTCCGTAAAACATTGATAGTAAATTTAATACAAATTATTATATATGTTATTGAACAGATTGTCTTTATTTTTCTTGAAAACTTGCTGCCAATCTGATAATATTTTTTTGTTATTTTGTGAATCAAGGGACTAATGGATACAAATCGGATGCTTGCATACGATTTATATAAATTATTAATTGTGAAAATTATATTAGGGAGGCAACTATGAGTCTTATTCTTCCTGAGGGCTACGATCCTCATCTTACTGTCAGAGAAACACAGGCAGCAATTAAATATATTCGTGATACATTTCAAAAAGAATTCGGAAAAGAAATGAATCTTGAAAGAATTTCAGCTCCGCTTTTTGTTACTGCTTCTTCAGGCCTTAACGATAACTTAAACGGTGTTGAAAGAACTGTAGATTTTGATATAAAAGATCTTAAAGGCGAAGATGTACAGGTTGTACAGTCACTTGCCAAATGGAAACGAATGGCACTCAAACGTTACGGATTCAAACCGGGAGAAGGTCTTTATACAAATATGAACGCCATAAGAAGAGATGAAGACCTCGATAATCTTCACTCATGCTACGTTGACCAGTGGGACTGGGAAATGGTCATCTCTAAAGAAGAACGTACAGAAGAAAAACTTGAAGAAGTTGTACGTCATATCTTCAAGATAATCAAACATATGGAACATGAAGTATGGTACAAATATCCTCAGGCTGTAGCTAAACTTCCTGATGATATCTTCTTTATTACAACAGAAGAACTTCTTCAGATGTACCCTGACTTACCGGCAAAAGAACGTGAAAACCGTATCTGTAAAGAACACGGATGCGTATTTATCAAACAGATCGGAGATAAACTTTCAAACGGAGAGCCCCACGACGGACGTGCTCCCGACTATGACGACTGGCAGTTAAACGGAGATATCCTCTTCTGGTTCCCGACCCTTAACAGAGCCCTTGAGATCTCAAGTATGGGAATCCGTGTAAGCGAGCAGTCTCTTGCCGAACAGCTTAAAAAAGCAAACTGCATGGAAAGAGCTGAGCTTCCGTTCCATAAGATGCTCTTAAACGGCGAACTTCCATATACTATCGGCGGAGGAATCGGCCAGTCAAGACTCTGCATGCTTCTTCTTGGCCGCGCGCATGTTGGCGAGGTACAGGCTTCTCTCTGGCCGCAGGATATGGTTGACGAATGCGAAAAGCACAATATCATATTGCTGTAAGATCATACATTAAATTACACATAAAATTTCAACGCAAAGCCGCCATACCGGATAAGGTACGGCGGCTTTGTGGCTGATATAAAGAATCACTGACCCTGAATCTTCTGATTTCCCGTGCTCCAAACATGTTCCCCTGCTGCGGCCGCAGGAGTGTTCTGCGCCATAACACCGACAAGTTTATGCGGCACATATGGTTCTTCAAGATATGCGCGCTCTTCATCAGTAAGACAAAGATCAACGGCTTTTACAGCTCCTTCCACATGATGCAGTTTAGTAGCGCCAACCACAGGAGCCGTAACTTTCTCAAGAAGCCATGCCAGAGCAATCTCAGTCATGGAAACATCTCTTTTTTCTGCAAGTTCTGCTACCCTGTCAATGATAATCTGATCATTTTTTACGCTTTCGTCATATTTAAATTTTGCGTAACTGTCTTCAACGAGACGCTTTGATGTCTCTCCCGGATGTTTTGAAAGTCGTCCGCTTGCAAGTGCGCTATAAGGCGTCATCGCGATATTATCTTCTGCGCAGAGTTTTGCCATCTCACGCTCTTCTTCTCTGAATATCAGATTATAATGATTCTGAACTGAAATAAATTTTGAAAATCCTTCCTTCTCGGCATGAGCATTAGCTTTTGCGAGCTGATAAGCGAAACAGTTCGATATACCAATATAACGAACTTTTCCTGCCTTAACTGCCTGATTAAGTCCTTCCAAAATATCATAAATCGGCGTTTGGTAATCCCACATATGATAAATGTAGAGATCAACATAATCCATTCCCAGATTACGAAGGCTTGTATCTATCATATTTTGAATATGCTGTTGTCCGGAAACACCTGACTCGATTTCTTCTTGTGTGCGCGGAAGAAATTTTGTTGCTACGACAACATCTTCACGTTTTGCAAAATCACTCAAAGCACGTCCCAGGTATTGTTCGCTTGTGCCTGACTGATATCCCACGGCAGTATCAAAAAAATTTATTCCAAGCTCCAAACCACGCTTTATTATCTCTCTTGAATGTTCCTCATCAATAGTCCATGAATGCTGACCGTTATTCGGATCTCCGAATCCCATACATCCCAT
>CASDUB010000066.1 GCA_949283905.1 uncultured Lachnospiraceae bacterium
GATAAATTTTTATAATTTCTGAAGTTTTTACATTCCAGGGATTCTATCCACATATTTTACTCCCAAACTCATTCAACTTTTACGTCTGTACCGCCGTAAGAAAAGACATCGCCTTTGTAAAGTTTTCTTCCTCTTCTGGTCTCTGTTTCTCCGTTAACCTTTACTTCGCCTTCGATTATTATATCTTTTGCTTCGGCGCCGTTATATACAAGGCCGGCAAGTTTCATTGCCTGACCTAATTTTATAAAATCATCTTTTATAGTTATAGATTCCATAGTTTTCTCCAAGCATTCAATGCTGTCACTTTCATGCTCATTTTTTGTTACGTCTTCAAATAAAATTTCTTTCCTGCACGCTAGCGTGCGGAAATTAAATTTTATTTGAATCCGATTATCATAAAATGTTAACCGGTAATATCAGGTAGATGTAGTTTTCTTCTTCGTCTTTGATGAAGCACGGCGCTTTTCTGTTAAGCATATAAAGCGTAAGTTTTTCTTCATCTATTACTTTGATGGCGTCTATAAGGAATTTAGGATTAAATCCTATTCTTATATCAGCGCCTTCTTTTTCGATCTCAATGCTTTCATCCATTGAACCGAATGATGAATTAACGCTCATTTCCATATATCCGTCGCCTGTATTTAAAACTATCGGCTTATTGTCGCTTTCTCTTACAAGCAGGTTTGCTCTTTCTATAGATTCATAAAATTCCTTTTTATCAACAACGATTTTTGTCTGATAATCGCTTGAAAGCATATTGTCGATATGGAAATATTCTCCTTCGATAAGTCTTGAATAAACGACTGTTTCATCAAATGAAAATAAAATATGATTGTCTGTAAAATAAAGATTAACCTGATCTTCTATATTATCTGACAATATTTTTGATATCTCATTTAATGCTTTTCCGGGAATGATTGCCTGTCTGTCCTGATAATCAGCGCCTAATTTTAATTTTCTTATTGCGATTCTGTGACCGTCAAGGGCAACTATTCTCAAAACATTATTTTTTATCTCAAAAAGTTCGCCTGTCATAAGCTTGTTGTTTTCAAGCATATTAAGAGAAAAAATAGTTTCTCTTATCATTTCTTTTAAAGTGAACTGCGAAAGTCCCAACGAATAATCTTTTTCGATCATCGGAGGATATGGAAAATCCGAAGGATCCTGCGCCGGAATATTAAATACGGCTTTTCCGCATTTGATATTGGCAATGAATCTTTCATTTGTGCTGAAATCTATCAGATCATCAGGTAATTTTCTTATGATCTCGTAAAAGATCTTTGCGTCGATCGCTACCGTTCCTTTTTCAAGAACTGTTCCGCTTACGCTTGTTTCGATCGCAAGCTCCATATCATTTGAAAGAAATCTGATATTATTTGTCTGCGCATCGATAAGTATGCATTTAAGAAGCGGCATCGTCGTATTTGAAGATACTGCTTTCATTACTATATTAAGGCTTTTTAAAAGCTCGTTTTTATTAAATGAAAGTTTCATATGTGGAAAAACCTCCTTCGAATTTTACTAAAATAAAATAAATAATAAATTAATTATTCATCGTCTTAGTATTCATAAGTGTGGAAATGTTAAAAACGTTAAATTTGTCAGTTAAACGCTGATGATTAAAGTTGGAAAACCATGTTTAAAAAGATTAAAAACATGTAGAAAAAATGTTGATAAAATTTTTAAAAAAGTTTTCCACATTAAATCCATGTTAATTTCACATTAAAATGTGGATTATTTATTCAGCGAGAATATTCTTGATTTTTTCTATATCTTCTTCGATGCTCGGAATTTCTCCGACAGAGGATTCGATCTTTTCAATAGCGTACATTACTGTGGTATGATCTTTTCCTCCCATAATTTTTCCTATTGATTTCAGGTTTGTTTTTGTTAATTCTCTCATGAGATACATTGTTACCTGTCTCGGGTAAACGATCTTGCTGTTTCGTTTGCTTCCTTTAAGATCTTCAACTGAAATACTGAAGTAATCCGCTACAGTATTTATGATAAGATCGGGAGTGATCTCTTTTTTTGTTGAAGGAGTTATTATATCTTTTAAAGCTTTCTTAACAAGTTCGAGATTTATCTCTTTCTTTTCAACGTTTGCGAGCGCGATAACTTTATTGAGAGAACCTTCAAGAACACGGATATTTGACTTCACGTTTTCAGCGATATACTCTGTGACTTCTTTACTTACATAAAAACCGTCCATCTCCTGTTTTTTCTGGAGAATTGCGATCCTTGTTTCAAAGTCGGGACTCTGAATGTCTGCCATCAGACCCCATTCAAATCTTGAACGGATACGCTCTTCGAGGATGTTCATATCTTTAGGAGGACGATCGGAAGATATGATTATCTGTTTTCCGGCGCCGTGAAGTGCATTGAAAGTATTGAAGAATTCTTCCTGCGTCGATTCTTTTCCTATAATGAACTGAATGTCGTCTACTAAGAGAACGTCGATATTTCTGTATTTTTCCCTGAATTTATTGAGAGCCGAATTGGAATTACTTCCGTTTCTGATCGCGTCGATGACTTCATTTGTGAATTGTTCGCTGGTAACATATAAAATGTTCATCTCAGGATTGTTTTCACTTATGAAATGAGCTATCGAATGCATAAGATGAGTCTTTCCGAGACCTACTCCTCCGTAAAGGAAAAGAGGATTGTATATATCTCCCGGCGATTCGGCTACTGCAAGAGAAGCGGCGTGGGCAAATTTATTGTTGCTGCCTACTACGAAAGTATCAAAAGTATATTTAGGATTAAGACCTACAACATTTTGATTATGTACAGCCGCTGATTTATTTACGGTTATTTCTTTATCCTTATCTTTTGGAAGAATA
>CASDUB010000067.1 GCA_949283905.1 uncultured Lachnospiraceae bacterium
AAGACACATGAGACATACAATCATTGATGCCAGCCAGTTAGAGCTGGAAGAAAAAGTTGTTTCCATCAAGAGAGTTACAAAAGTTGTTAAAGGTGGACGTAACATGCGTTTTACTGCTTTGGTAGTTGTTGGAGACCGTAACGGCCATGTTGGCGCTGGTCTTGGTAAAGCTGCTGAAATTCCTGAAGCTATCCGCAAAGGAAAAGAAGACGCTATTAAGAAACTTGTTACTGTAGCAAGAGATGCTAACAATAGTGTTACACATGATTTTATTGGAAAATTCGGAAGCGCAGAGGTGCTTCTTAAGAAGGCTCCAAAAGGTACAGGAGTTATCGCCGGAGGTCCGGCTCGTGCAGTCGTAGAGCTCGCAGGCATCACAAACATCCGTACAAAGTCATTAGGTTCCAGAAATAAACAGAACGTTGTTCTTGCTACTATCGAAGGTCTTCGTCAGCTGAAAACTCCTGAAGAAGTTGCAAAACTCAGAGGAAAATCAGTAGAAGAGATCTACGCTTAAGGGGGAACTTAAAATGGCAGATACAATTAAAATTACTTTAAAGAAATCTACAATCGGCTGTGTTCCTAAACATAAATTGATTGTAGAAGCTTTAGGACTCAGAAAAGTAAATCATACAGTTGAACAGCCTGACAACGCTGCAATTCGCGGCATGATCAAACAGGTTTCATACCTGCTTAAGGTTGAAGAATAATCTATAGGAGGTAGAACAATGGATTTATCAAATCTTAGCCCGGCAGCCGGTTCAAGACACAGCGATAACTTCCGTAGAGGCCGTGGTCATGGATCAGGAAATGGTAAGACTGCAGGAAAGGGTCATAAAGGACAGAAAGCTCGTTCAGGAGCTCCAAGACCGGGATTCGAAGGCGGTCAGATGCCTTTATACAGAAGACTCCCTAAGAGAGGCTTCAAATGCAGAAATTCTAAAGAAATAGTAGCACTTAACGTATCTGAATTAAACAGATATGAGGATGGAACAGTTATCACAGTTGATTTCCTTGTAGAGAACGGCCATGTTGCAAATCCAAGAGATGGCGTAAAGATCCTTGGAAATGGTGAACTTACAAAGAAACTTACAGTGAAAGTGTCTGCCTTCAGCGAAAGTGCAAAAGCTAAAATTGAGGCAGCAGGTGGAACAGCCGAGGTGATCTGATGTTAAAAACCTTACGCGACGCTTTGCGTATTAAGGAAATACGTTCCAGACTTTTCTATCTGTTGATAGCATTAGTTATTATCAGGGCGGGATCTCAGATCCCGGTACCTGGTGTTGATACTGCCGTATTTGCTCAGTTTTTTGAAAGCGCATCAAATGACGCGTTTTCATTTCTGAATGCTTTTACAGGCGGCGGTTTTACGAATTTTTCTATCTTTGCGTTAAGTATTACACCGTACATTACTGCATCAATCATCGTTCAGCTCTTAACAATAGCAATTCCGAAACTTGAAGAGCTTCATAAAGACGGTGAGCAGGGACGTAAAAAACTTGAAAAAGTTACACGTGTTATGACGATCGTGCTTGCTATAGTTGAATCGGCGGCAATGTGCATAGGTTTCGGAAATCAGGGTATTCTTGAATTAAATATAATTAATGTTGTGACTGTTGTTGCGTGTCTCACTGCAGGAAGCGCTTTCCTCATGTGGCTCGGCGAACAGATCAACGACAAAGGAGTAGGAAACGGTATTTCCATCGTGCTTCTTATCAATATTCTTTCAAGAGTTCCTTCAGATATGATCACTCTTTACAGCAACTTTGTACAGGGCAAGTCAATTGCCTGGGCTACATTGGCATGGGCTATAATTGCTGTAATCATCATATTCGTAGTTGTGATCGTACTTATACTTAACGGTGCGGAAAGAAGAATTCCGGTTCAGTATTCTAAAAAGATGGTAGGAAGAAAATCTTACGGCGCACAGTCTTCACACATTCCGTTGAAGGTCAATACAGCAGGAGTTATTCCGATCATCTTCGCAGCTTCTATTATGTCATTCCCTTCGATCATCATCAGTTTGACAGGTGCTCATCTGGAGGGATGGGGAGCGGCAGTTATAAATATGCTCAGCTCAAGTCGTTGGTTCAATCCTAACGACTGGTTCCCGACAATAGGACTTATCCTCTATGTCGTAATGGTTGTCTTCTTTGCTTATTTCTATACATCGATCACTTTCAATCCTATTGAAGTGGCCGACAATATGAAAAAGCAGGGCGGATTTATACCTGGCATAAGACCGGGCAAGCCTACTGTTGACTATTTACAGTCAGTATTGAAATATGTAATTTTCATCGGCGCAGCCGGACTTGTAATTGTAGCTGTAATTCCATTTATTTTTAATGGTATGTTCAATGCCAGCGTTTCGTTTGGCGGAACATCGCTCATCATTATTGCGTCTGTAATTCTTGATACATTAAAACAGGTGGAATCTATGATGGTAGTTCGAAACTATAAAGGTTTTTTGAGCTGATATTCAGAAAATCACAACAAGGCTGTGGTGTATTCACCACGGCCTTCTTTAGTAGAGAGGTATAAATATGAAAGTTATTATGTTAGGAGCACCGGGTGCAGGAAAAGGCACGCAGGCTAAACTTATCTCTGAAAAATACGGAATACCGCACATTTCTACAGGCGATATTTTCCGTGCAAACATTAAAAATAATACGGAACTTGGAAAAAAAGCTAAAGAATATATGGATCAGGGGCTTCTCGTTCCTGATGAGCTGACATGCGATCTTGTTGTTGACAGGATTTCGCAGCCCGATGCCGCAAACGGATACATTCTTGACGGATTCCCAAGAACTATTCCTCAGGCAGAGGCTCTTACAAATGCTCTCAACAAGAGAAACGAAGCTATTGATTTCGCAATCGATGTTGAAGTGCCTGATGAAGTAATCGTCAACAGGATGTCCGGAAGACGCGCATGCGTATCATGCGGCGCAACATATCATATGACATTTGCGGCTCCTGCAAAAGAGGGCGTTTGCGACAAATGCGGCAGCGAACTGATCCTTCGAGACGACGACAAACCGGAAACTGTAACAAAGAGACTTAACGTTTATCATTCACAGACACAGCCTCTTATAGAGTACTATACAAAGGCAGGCGTTCTGCATGAATTTGACGGAACAAAAGATATCAACGATATCTTCGATTCCATAGTGGAATTATTAGGAGAATAATGAAATGTCCGTTTCGATTAAATCTCAAAAAGAAATTGAACTGATGAGACATGCCGGAAAACTCCTTGAAGAAGTTTTTCTTGGAATGCAGGATATGATTAAACCCGGAATTTCCACGCTGGATATTGATAAAAAGTGTGAAAGCATCATACGCAGCATGGGATGCGTTCCGAACTTCCTTAATTACAGCGGATATCCTGCATCGGTTTGCACATCTGTGAATGAAGCGGTAGTTCACGGTATTCCGAGAGCCGATTATTTCCTTGAAGAAGGAGATATCATAAGTCTCGACTGCGGACTTATTTATAAGGGATATCATTCCGACTGCGCCAGAACATATCCTGTCGGAAAGATTTCGGCGGAAGCGCAGAAACTGATAGATGTAACAAAACAGTCTTTTTTTGAAGGAATAAAATTCGCAAAAGCGGGCCGCCATCTTCATGAGATATCAGCGGCTATCGGAAACTATGCCGAGAGCTTCGGATACGGAGTAGTTGAAGATCTTGTAGGCCACGGAATCGGAACTTCTCTTCATGAAGATCCGTCGATCCCGAATTTCGCAGTCAAGAGCAGAGGCATAAAACTCAGAGCCGGAATGACGCTGGCTATAGAGCCGATGATTAATCAGGGTACATATGAAGTGGAATGGCTTGACGATGAGTGGACTGTTGTTACAGCCGACGGCAAGCTTTCGGCACATTATGAAAATACTGTACTCATAACAGACGGTGAACCGGAAATATTAACATTAACTCAAATGTAATTTTCTATGATTTCTTTAGGAGGATAATACATGTCTAAATCAGATGTAATTGAGGTTGAGGGCAAAGTACTTGAAAAACTGCCGAATGCCATGTTTAAAGTGGAGCTTGAAAATAAACATGTTGTATTGGCTCATATCAGCGGAAAACTCCGCATGAACTATATCAGAATTCTCCCTGGAGACAAAGTTACGATCGAACTTTCTCCATATGATCTTTCAAAAGGACGTATTATTTGGCGCGATAAATAATTGTATTTAAATATATAAAAAAACGGTTGCGCTTTTATTACAGAAATTATAATATAGAGTAGAAAGCTTTTTGATGGGGAAGAACAAATTGCAAAGGGAGGAACACAGTTGTGTTAGAAATAATGACAAATGAAGCTGAAGCAGCTGCAAAGATAATAGTCATTGGTGTAGGCGGTGCCGGAAACAATGCTGTAAATAGAATGGTAGAAGAAGCGATCGGAGGAGTTGAGTTTGTAGGAGTTAACGCTGATAAACAGGCGCTCACTCTTTGCAAAGCACCGACAGTTCTTCAGATCGGTGAAAAAATCACAAAAGGTCTCGGCGCAGGAGCAAAACCTGAAGTTGGCCAGCAGGCAGCTGAGGAAAGCGTAGATGAGATCAAAGCTCTCATGGAAGGTGCCGATATGGTATTCGTTACATGCGGTATGGGCGGCGGAACAGGAACAGGAGCTGCACCTATAGTAGCGAAAATTGCCAAAGACATGGGTATACTTACAGTCGGCGTAGTTACAAAACCTTTCCGTTTTGAAGCAAAGACACGTATGAACAATGCCCTTGCAGGTATTGAAAAATTAAAAGAGGCAGTAGATACTCTTATCGTAATTCCAAACGATAAACTTCTTGAGATCGTTGACCGCCGTACAACTATGCCTGAGGCGTTAAAGAAAGCGGACGAAGTTCTCAAACAGGCAGTACAGGGTATAACAGACCTCATTAATCTTCCTGCACTTATCAATCTTGACTTTGCCGATGTTCAGACAGTTATGAAGGACAAAGGTATCGCTCATATCGGTATCGGTGAAGGCAAAGGCGATGACAAGGCTCTTGAAGCTGTACAGCAGGCAGTTTCAAGTCCGCTTCTCGAGACAACAATCAACGGAGCTACACACGTTATCATTAACATTTCAGGCGATATCAGCCTTATGGATGCTAATGATGCGGCAAGTTATGTTCAGAATCTCGCAGGAGAAGAGGCAAATATCATCTTCGGTGCTATGTATGATGATTCAATTCCTGATTTTGCTAAGATCACTGTTATCGCAACAGGACTCAGCGATGAAACAGCTAAAGTTGCAAATGTAAAAGAAGCTAAAAAAGCAGAGGCAAAATCAAATGCCGGAGCAGGCGGATTTACAATCCCGTCATTTAAGCTTCCGAGCAGCAATATTCAGTCAGGAGATCATTCAAAAGGCAATGCTTCCGCAGGAGCTGTTCTTCCGCAGAGTAATACTCCGCTCACAAGCAGAGTGCCTAAAAAAGATATTCAGATTCCTGATTTCTTAAGAAACAGAAATTAATTTAAGTTTTGTCGTTTCTATTTAAAAGATTACGGTGAAAATTATTTGAGGCGTAGGTGTTTCACCTATGCCTCTTTTAAAATTAATTGCAATGAGGGTGAAAAAATGAATGAAACAGCGATGAAAAGCAGGACTTCGTTTTTTACAAGAGAACCGGGATTTAAAAGAAAACTTTTTATTTTGATGGGTACGATAACGCTTCAGAATGTTATCGCCTACAGCGTAAATATGGCCGACAATATAATGCTCGGAAGATTCAGTCAGGAGGCGCTTTCGGGAGCTGCAACCGTAAACCAGATATTTTTTATCATACAGCAGCTGTGTCTTGCAATAGGAGATGTTACGGTTCTGATAGGATCCCAATACTGGGGCAAGCAGCAGCTTTCACCTATCAGAAAAATCATAGGCATATCATTAAAAACAGTTGCGATCTGCTGCGTGATAGTATTTCTGTGCTGTACATTGATTCCGGAACCGCTGCTCAGGATATTTACTTCAGATGAATATATACTTTCTGAAGGCCTTAATTATATGAATGTCGTTAAATACAGTTTTATTCTCTTTATGTTTTCGTCGTGTCTCATGGCGGCTCTGAGAACTGTTGAAGTAGTAAAAATATCATTTTACGTGTCGATAGTATCTCTTGTAGTAAACTGCTGCATAAATGCCGTACTTATTTTTGGTATGTTTGGAATGCCGAGAATGGGTGTTGTCGGAGCGGCCATAGGAACGGTCACTGCCAGAGCTGTCGAGTTTCTTATATTATTTATCTATATTCTGAAGAAGGATAAGGTACTTAAGTTGTTTTCGGAAAATCCGTTTAAGAAAGATAAAGGATTGAGCAAGGATTTTGCGAAAGCGGCAGCTATGATGATTCCGGCTGAACTCGGTTGGTCGGTTGCGACTCCGTTTCAGAGTGCGGTGCTCGGAAGTCTTTCCGTAAATGCGATCGCGGCGAACTCTATTGCCACAACATTTTATAATTTCCTGAAGGTCATCGTAAGAGGGGCGGCTTCGGCTTCATCAGTTATTATCGGAAGTGAGATCGGAAAGGGAAAGATGGAGGAAGTAAAAGCCAAGGGAAGGACTTTAAGCGTGATCTTCATCTGTATCGGTCTGGTATTGGGAGGAATGCTTCTTCTGCTAAGAGGTCCGCTTCTTTCCATGTATGTATTAAATGACGAAGCGCTGATGTACGCAAATCAGATGATAGCTCTGTATGCATTTATAATGGTGACTATGGCCTATCAGATGCCGGTAACGATCGGAATAATCCGTGCCGGCGGCGATACAAAATTTAACCTGATACTGACACTTACAGGAATATGGTGCGTATGTATTCCTCTGTCATCCCTTGCGGCCTATGTCTGGCATCTGCCCGTCATATTAGTCGTATTCTTTGCGCAGATAGATCAGGTGTACAAATGCATACCGGCGTTTTTGCGTTTCAGGACATATAAATGGATCAGGAAACTTACCAGATAAAATCTGACGGACAATTTATGGACAAAAAACGGCAGAAAAGGTAAAATTTGCAATAATGGCAGTTTTATGGTAATATATCGCATGTTAACAAAAATCAGCTTATTTTTAAGCCTGATTTGGTTGTTATCAATAATATCATCACATAAAAGAGGATATTAGATGAGGGATTTTTTATTTAAATCAGAAGAAATACTTGACAGAAACGCACTTGATATTCTTGATAAAGAAACAATACCGGGCATTCTGCCGTGCAAATGGCTCAGATGGAATAGCATGATCCAGCTTGTGTATTTTACGGATAATCTGGAGAGCATCAATGAAGCGAGAGAAAAGCTGACTTTTGAAGATCTCAGGATGATAGCGGATGAAATTCTCGAGCTTGTCATCAATCTTGAATCTCAGATGGATCTTTCTTTGGAAAATGTAGTGTGGGATCTCGATACGATTTACCTTGATCAGGTCTATGCCGTACATCTTATATGTCTGCCGGCAGTAATACCTGTAGAGGCTCTTGAAAGCAAAATATATATTAAACGTGTATACGCCATCTTAAACGATCTTTTCAGCGGAAGGGAAGATACGGAATTTGTCTGCAGACAGATAGAGGCCCAGAGAGAAAAAGGAGCTGCAGATTGGGAGGCACTCAGAAACGCTATCAGTTTCAACGAACCTAAAGAAGACGATACGATCACCATGCGCGGAATAAATACGCCGGAACCGATAGAATTTGTTATCGGACATGAGGAGTTTGTCATCGGCTCTGATGAAACTGTTGACGGATATCTGAATTATCCTTCGATAAGTCCTATCCATGCAACGGTCGGATGGAATGACATAAGTTATTATATAGAAGATGCCGGAAGTGAGAGCGGAACATATCTGAACGACGTAAAGCTTTCACAGAATAATCAGATTCCGTTTGGCAGCGGTTCAATCGTTAAATTCGGCGATTATACATTTAATGTGGAGTAGGAGGCTGCCTATGGAAGATAACAGAAAGTATATAGTGATAGCAGATCCCGATATAGAGTATATCAAAAGCTATGAAGAGGATCTGATACTTAAATTTGAATCACAGGCGTCGATTCAGATAATTACAGAGCCTGAATATCTTGAAAATTATTTCAGGATACACAGAGATATAGATGTGCTTTTGATCGCAAGAGAGTTTTACGGCGATTATTTAAAAGAACACAATATATCGCATATAATGATAGTAAACGCTAAAAAGAATGTCGATCCGGATGCCGAAGATGCCGACAGACATATATTGAGATACCGCCCCAAGAGCGAGCTCTTAAACTTTATAGAGGAAAGTCTCGCAAATGAAGGCGAAACAGCTGTTTTTGAAGGCATAGAAGAACCGGAAGAACCTAAAAAAACAACAAAAGTCATAGCTGTCTATTCACCGATCGGCGGAAGCGGCAAGAGTCTTGTAAGTATAGCCCTTGCAAAAAAAATGAAGAAACTCGGCGAGTCCGTGCTTGTTATCGGATGCGACGATTTCCAGAGTTTCAGCGCTTTTATAGAGACAAGGGAAAATGCGGATCCGGAATTGGCCCTTTTGTTAAGAGAAATATCAGAGGGAACATATTGGAGCGTACTGAAGAATATCTATCATGGCGAAATAACATGTCTGCTTCCGTTTGAAAAACCTTTATCGGAACTCAGGATAAAGTCGTCACAGTTATATGATCTGATCACTCTTTTAAAAGAAAAAGGCGATTTTTCATATATTATCCTTGATACGGGAAGCACCCTCGGAAAAACATCACAGATGCTGCTGTCTATAGCAGATCATGTTATACTTATCACCGAGCCGAAAAAGATTTCGTGCAGAATGATAGAGAAATTTTATTATAATCTGGATCTGATCTCTGTAGACAGTATGTATACTATTTCAAATCAATACAGGACAGATGGTTTTCATCTTGATTCGGATAATCTTTTCGGCGCTTTTGCGGGATATGATACGCCTGAAGAAGCGATGGAAGATCCGTTGTTCTACAGACTTGCATTGGAAATCATTTCATGAGTCAAGAGGACAAACAGCTAAGCCATAAAATATAAATAATACTGACTGCCGTATTTAATTAAATGCAGCAGTCATTTTTATTAAAAATGGACGGAATCCGAATGTTTTAAACGATTTTTGGAAAGTATGAAAAAGGAGGAGAAAAAATGGTTAAGCATGTAATTTTATGGACTATAAAAGAAGAATATCAGGGAGAAGAGAAAGAAAGAATCATAAAAGAACTAAAGGAAGGTCTGGAGAGCCTTCAGGGGAAAATTCCCGGAATGACGGATATAAAAGTTAATATCAATAAGATTTCGAGTTCAAATATGGACGTCATGCTGGACTCAAGCTTTATCGACGAAGAGTCTTTAAAGGGTTATGCCGTGCACCCGGAACATGTAAAGATCGCCGATACAAAAGTCAGACCGTTTACGCAGATCAGAAGCTGTTTTGATTTTATAATTTGAGTCAAGGGACACATTGTAATTTGATTTGAGGGACAAATGTCATGAATATATTGACGGCGGAAAATATCACAAAAGCATACAGCGAGCGCGTGCTGTTAGACGGAGTTTCTTTCTCGCTTCAGGACGGAGAAAAAGTGGGCATAGTCGGAATAAACGGCATGGGAAAATCCACGCTTCTGAAGATCCTTGCAGGGGTTGAAGAAACCGATGAGGGAGAGGTTATTACCGGAAGCAATATAAAAATAGGGTATCTTTCTCAAAATCCGGTATTTGACGAAGGCGCCGACGTGCTTTCGGCGGCGCTGCGGGGAACGACAGAAGATCCTGAGGATTTTGAAAAAGAAAGCGAAGCTAAATCGATGCTTTTAAAACTTGGCTTTACCAATCTTCACCAGAAAATAGAGGAATTGTCGGGCGGTCAGAAAAAGAGAGTCGCGCTTGTTCACATTTTATTAAAAGATATTGATATAATGATACTTGACGAGCCGACTAATCATCTTGACAGCGCCATGGCCGACTGGCTTGAAAGCCGGCTTCAATCTTTTAAAGGCACGCTTGTAATGGTAACCCATGACAGGTATTTCCTCGACAGGATCGCGACAAGAATAGTTGAAGTCGACAGGGGCAAACTCTACAGTTATCAGGGAAGCTACAGCAAATATGTTCAGCTTCGGCAGGAACGTCTCGATATGGCCAAGGCAAGCGAGAGAAAAAGACAGAGCATATTGAGAACAGAACTTAAATGGCTCGCCAGAGGTGCGCGCGCAAGGTCGACGAAGCAGAAAGCTCATATTCAGAGAATAGAGGATATGCAGAATATAAAAGCTCCCGAAGAAGATGAGAAGGTGGAGATGAGCTCGATTTCGTCGAGGATGGGAAAGAAAACCATCGAGATATCTGATCTTTCAAAAAGCTACGGGGGCAAAAAGATCATATATGATTTCAGCTATTTCTTTTTAAGGGATGACAGGATCGGCATAGTAGGACCGAACGGCTGCGGAAAAAGCACTCTTTTAAATATTATCACCGGAAAGATCCCCTTTGACGAAGGAAGCGTTGAGATCGGACCTACTATATCGATTGGTTATTTTTCTCAGGAAAACGAATATATGGATGAGAGGATGACGGCGATCGAATATATAAAAGAGGTAGCTGAGTTTATAGAAACTCCCGAAGGAAAAATGTCGGCGTCTAATCTGATGGAAAGATTTTTATTTGACGGCACAAAGCAGTGGACAAGAATAGAAAAACTTTCAGGCGGCGAAAAGAGGCGGCTGTATCTTTTAAGGGTTCTCATAGGCGCTCCGAATGTTCTGATACTGGATGAGCCTACAAATGATCTTGATATTCAGACGCTTACTATTCTCGAGGATTATCTTGATACTTTTCAGGGTATAATCATCACAGTTTCCCACGATAGGTATTTTCTTGACCGCGTGACAAGAAGGCTGTTTGTATATGAAGGAAACGGAAGGATACGTCAGTTCGAAGGAAGTTATACGGAATATTATATGTCTGTGCAGCAGGAACTCGCGGCAAAATCCGGCCCCACTGCGGGAACGGATAAGCAAAAAGAAAAAACGCCGCGAACAGTGCGTGAGAAAAAACTCAAATTTACGTATATGGAGCAAAAAGAGTATGAAACTATCGATGAAGATATCGCAAAACTTGAAGAAAAGATATCG
>CASDUB010000068.1 GCA_949283905.1 uncultured Lachnospiraceae bacterium
GATATCGAGGATACAGTCTACTTCCGGATCGAAGAACGCCGCCGCCGTATAATGAGCGATCGTTTCTACTTCACCTTCGTCAAGCATAAGAGCCGCTTTTATCAGCGCCTCGCCGTATCCCGTGGAACATGAATAAGCTATTCTCGCCGTTTTCGGCATTTTCGAATAGATCTCCTGAATAGCCTTTATCGATGTGGCAAGCGGATTTCCGTTGTTATGGCTGTAGAATGAATAAAGAAGCGAACCGTCTTCGCCTACTACAGCCGCCTTCGTGGTCGTAGAGCCTGCGTCGATACCGAGATAACAATTTCCGCTGTATGCAGAAAAATCAGCAGTCTTTACTTTGTATTTGCTCTGTCTTTCAAGGAAGTCCTTATATGCCTGTTCACTGTCAAAAAGAGGTTCCATACGGGCAACCTCAAACTCCATCTTGATTCCCGATTCAAGACGTGTCTTCATATCGGAAAGCATTACTTTATTTTCTCTGTTTGCGTTCATCGCAGAGCCGATAGCCGCGAAGAGATGCGAATTATCGGGCATTATGGCATGCTCATCGTCAAGATTTAAAGTTCTGATAAACGCCTCGCGAAGTTCCGATAAAAAATGAAGAGGTCCGCCTAAAAACGCAACGTGTCCTCTGATAGGCTTGCCGCATGCAAGACCGGATATCGTCTGATTTACAACGGCCTGGAATATTGACGCCGCCAGATCTTCCTTTCGCGCGCCGTCGTTGATAAGCGGCTGTATATCTGTTTTTGCAAATACGCCGCATCGTGCCGCGATCGGATAAATGTCGTGATAGTTTTTCGCGTACTCATTAAGGCCTGACGCATCTGTCTTCAAAAGACTCGCCATCTGGTCTATAAACGAGCCTGTGCCGCCGGCACAGATTCCGTTCATACGCTGTTCGATATTTCCGTTTTCAAAATATATGATCTTTGCGTCTTCTCCTCCGAGCTCGATAGCTACATCCGTTAACGGCTCGTATTTCTGAAGCGCCGTTGATACCGCGATAACTTCCTGAACAAACGGAACTTCCAGATGATTTGCCAAAGTAAGTCCGCCGCTTCCCGTAATAACGGGCGAAAGCTCTGTTTCTCCTATTTCGTCATAAGCTTTCTTAAGAAGAAGCGCCAGCGTTTCCTGAATATTGGCGTAATGACGTTCATAATCAGAAAACAGCAGTTCTTCATTTTCATTGAGTATCGCTATCTTTACAGTTGTGGAACCTATATCGATTCCGAGAATACAATTTTTATTTGACATATCGTTCTCCAGTATTTTCATAATATTATCTTATCTGTAAACATGCATGATCTTCATAAGTTTTACAAGTTTCGTTCCCATAGGAAATTTTCTTAGTTCTTCTTCTTTAGTCTTGCTGAACAGCACATAGAAAACAAAGTATGCAAAAGCTCCGACGATTATCGCTATAATAAGCGCTATAAACGGTCTTCTCGTAACGCCAAAAAGCAGATAATAAACCACCGCCGCTATTACTCCCATAAAAGCGGATGCTATCAGAGGTTCCGCATATGTCTTCTTAAACTGACCTTTGAATCCGATATATTTCTTTATTGAGATCGCATTTAATATGCAGTAAACAATAGAGAAAAAGATTCCTGCCAGCATGACAGCGTAAATATCAAGCTGCGGAGCTATAAGCAACATGACAGCAAGTATTACCAGGTTTGAAGCAAGCGCTATGGCAGCGTTTATCATGGCTGTTTTCTGCTTTCCGATAGACTGGAGCGCTCCTCCGGTAACGGTACAGAGCGCCGTAAATACTACGGACAGCGATCCTGTAAGAAGCAGCATCGTCGCAAGGCGTGACGCCGCCGGAAACAGAACTCCCATTATAGGCTGGGCAAGCACCGTAAGTCCGACTGTTGCCGGAATACAGATAAACATCGTAAGCCTGATGGTCTGATTGATGCTGGCGTTTGCTTTTTTGTAATTTTTCAGTGCGTATGCACCTGAAACTTCCGGCATCATAGCCGATGCGCTCGCAGAAGCAAGAGCGAGCGGAATATTTATAACGGGCACATAGTAATTGCTGAACTCTCCGTATGCCGCCGAAATGCTGTCGGCGTTCATGCCGTGCATTCCCTGAATTCCCGCATACAGATAGCTGTCCAGATAATTGCTTGCGTTATTGATAAATGTTGTAAAGATTATAGGCGTTACCATAAGAAATATAAGCCCGAAAACTTCTCTGTAGCTTTCTTCTTTCGTATGCCTGTCAGCTATGCATCTTCTTTTGAACGTCTTTTTGTTTATCATGTAAACAAAAATCATAAAGAAAAGACCCATGATGACTCCGGCCGCGGTACCTGTTGTACCTCCCACAGAACCTAAGATCGCCGCCTGCGTTCCTCCGCCCTGTCCGAAATTGCTCACAAGGATCCATGCTGCGAGAATACTTACAACAGCGTTCATTATCTGTTCAAGAACCTGTGAAACCGATGTAGGCGTCATGTTGTTATGAGCCTGAAAGTATCCTCTCAAAACTCCGAGGATTCCCGAAAGAAGAATTGTCGGAGCTAGCACGCGAAGAGCCGGTATCGCATTCTGCTGGTTTGCCGGAAGCAGGAAACTGCCGCCGAAAAACGCAAGCAAAGCTACAATTCCGCCTATGATAACTGCATAAGCAAGCGCCCCTTTGAATATCTTCTGCGCGTTTTTATATTCTCTTTTCGCGAGACGCTCTGAAACTATTTTCGATACCGCCATCGGTATACTGTATGACGATATGAGCAAAAGTATAGAATACAGATTGCTGGCGTATCCGTAGTAACCCAATCCCACCGAACCGAGTATCTCCCCCAGCGGTCTTCTGTATATCAATCCTATTATTCTTGAAAGCATTGTAGCTATCATCAATATCGATGCGTTTCTTACCAGCGTATTTTTCTTCGCCATTAAACAGCTCCTTTATATCTGCCAGTCGATCGGATCGACTCCGTTTTTTTTCAGAAATTCATTTGCTTTTGAAAAATGTCTGCATCCGAAAAAGCCCCTGTATGCCGAAAGCGGACTCGGATGAGGCGCTTCAAGCACAAGATGTTTCGGATTTTTCAGCAGGCTCTTTTTCATCTGGGCAGGTTTTCCCCACAAGAGAAAAACGACCGGCCTGTCCTGCTCATCTACGGCCTTTATGATCGCGTCGGTAAATTGTTCCCATCCTATGTCTTTGTGGGAATGCGCCTGATGCGCCCTTACGGTAAGCACCGTATTGAGCATAAGCACTCCCTGCCTTGCCCACTTTTCGAGATAACCGTGATCCGGTATCGTTATCCCGACGTCGTCATGAAGCTCTTTATATATATTTTGAAGGGACGGCGGTATATCCACGCCCTTTTTTACTGAAAAACAAAGTCCGTGAGCCTGCCCGTCGTCATGATACGGATCCTGACCCAGGATAACAGCCTTGACATTTTCAAGCGGCGTAAAATGAAGCGCATTGAAAATATCGCCTGAAGGCGGAAATATCTTATAATTCTGATACTCTTCCCTGACTTTCATGTACAGCTTCTTATAATAATCCTGACTGAATTCTTTTTTTAAGACGTCAGCCCACTTTCCTGTAATAGGTGGCATTTCTCCTCCTACAATCTGACGCTTACCCCGCGTTCTCTTAAGTATTTCTTTACTTCTTTTATCTCAAGCTCTTTATAGTGAAACAGCGATGCCGCAAGAGCCGCTTCCGCACCGCCTTTTGTGAGGGCGTCATAAAAATGCTCCATATTTCCGGCTCCGCCCGATGCTATGACCGGTATTTTTACAAGTGATGAAACGGCTTTTGTAAGCTCTATGTCATATCCCGCTTTTGTTCCGTCGCAGTCCATGCTAGTAAGAAGTATTTCTCCGGCTCCTAATTTTTCGACTTTCGCCGCCCACTCAAGAGCGTCAAGTCCCGTATCATTTCTTCCGCCGTGCGAAAAGATGTTCCAGCCGCTGCCGTCCTGCCTTCTTCTCGCATCGATCGCAACAACAACGCACTGGCTTCCGAATATGTCCGCCGCTTCCGAAATAAGTTTCGGATTTGCGATCGCCGCCGAATTGACCGATATCTTGTCTGCGCCTTCTCTTAATAATGTCCTGAAATCTTCAACGGTGCGGATACCGCCTCCGACCGTAAACGGTATAAAAACTTCTTTTGCCACGGCGCGCACAAGATCCACCACCGTAGATCTTCTGTCGCTTGACGCCGTTATATCTAAAAATACAAGCTCGTCGGCTCCTGCCTTATCGTATGCCTTTCCGATCTCAACGGGATCTCCGGCATCCTGAAGATTGACAAAATTTACGCCCTTGACAACGCGTCCGTCAGTTACATCAAGGCATGGTATTATTCTTTTTGTAAACATCACACGCCCTCCTTCATATCCACAAATCTCTTAAGTATCGACAATCCTACCTCAGAGCTTTTTTCCGGGTGGAACTGACACGCAAATACATTGTCCTTTTCCACGGCCGCATGGATTGTGACTCCGTACTCAGTTGTAGCCGCGACTATATCTTCATCATCCGCCTTAAGATAATAGGAATGCACAAAATATACATACGGATCCTGTGGAAGATGCCCAAACAACTTTGTCTTTTTGGGGAATTTAAGGGAATTCCATCCCATGTGCGGGATCTTCAGTCCGTCTTTATGCGGGATCTTTATTATTTTGCCGGGCAAAATTGAAAGTCCCTTAACTCCCGGCGTTTCTTCGCTTGATTCGAACAATAACTGAAGGCCCAGGCATATCCCTAAAAAAGGAGTTCCGGCGTCTATAACTTCCCGGATAGTTTTTTCAAGTCCCAGCGTTCTTATATTTTCCATTGCGGAACCGAAGCTGCCTACGCCCGGAAGAATTACTTTATCCGCGCTTTTTATCACTTCGGGATCGCTGCTGACAACCGTTTTTTCTCCAAGAAGCTCCAGAGCTTTTTCAACACTTTTTATATTTCCTGCACCATAATCAATTATCGCGATCATTTTGCTTCTCCTGTTGTCGTATATTTTAAATAATTTTGGGCATAGACCCCCATAATCGTCCTATTATAACACGTTCTTTTTTTGCTTGCAATCACACCGCATTAATACGTTATTAAATTAAAGCTGCTGTATTAATGACTTTTTTTAGAATGCGGATTATAATGGAAGAAATCAACAATATAAGGAGCTTTTCAGATGCCCGATAAAATATTTGAATCAGTTGCCGCCACTAATCAAAACCCCAAATGGGAACAGCTGACAGCACGGCAGACAGAATTATACTCACGAAAAGACGACGTACGCAGTCCGTTCGCGAGAGATTATACGCGTCTGCTCCATTCATTTGCATACAGACGCTTAAAACATAAAACACAGGTGTTTTTTAATATTGACAACGATCACATATGCACCCGTATGGAACACGTCGCCCATGTCGAGTCGGTAAGTCAGACAATAGCAAAAAACTTAGGACTTAACGACGAACTGACAAAGGCTATCGCAATAGGCCACGATCTCGGTCACGCTCCGTTCGGTCATCAGGGCGAAGATGTGATAGATGAATTGAGTTTAAAATATCTGGGCGAGAATTTCTGGCACGAAAAAAACGGTCTCAGATTTGTTGATGATATTGAGCTTCTCGAAGACAACTATAAAAAAAGCAGAAATCTGGATCTGACTTACGCAGTACGCGACGGAATCATCTCGCATTGCGGCGAAGTCGATGAAAACGGACTGATACCGAGAGATGACCTTATCGACCTGTCCGCATTTGAAAAACCCGGACAATTTCAGCCGGCGACATGGGAAGGATGCGTCGTCAAACTTTCAGACAAGATCGCATATATAGGAAGAGATATTGAAGATTCGATCAATCTGGGCTTTCTGGACGAAAGAACAAAAAACGATCTGCTGAAAATGGCCCGCGCAAACGACGAAAACGTTTTAAACACAACTGTCATAATGCACAATCTTATTATTGATGTCTGTGAAAACAGCTCGCCTGAAAAAGGCATATGTTTAAGCCCCCGCTTTTTAGAGCAGATCAACACTCTCAAAGATTTTAATTACAGACACATATACGATCATGAGCGGCTGACGCCTTTTAAAGAATACTCGAAGTTAGTAATAAATCAGATATTTGATATTCTTATGAAAACTTACGACGATAAACATTCATGGGTAAAGATAGAAGAAAAAAAGACATTTTATCCTTTACTGATGAATTCCTTCGACAAATGGCTCGCAAGATACTGCGATCCCGATATCGTACCGAAAGAAAAGCTTTCATCAGTTTCACTGAACTGCGAAAACAAAAAGATCTACGGAAAACTTGATACGGAAAAGATCTACGCGCAGTCAATACTGGATTTTATCTCCGGTATGACAGACAGATTCGCAATAAAAGTATTTAATGAACTGCTTACTTACTGAATATCGACGTAGAGTTTGACTATTGACCGATAATTCTGAAAAATATTAATCAACGTGTGACTTGGGGAGAAAACCATCATTTTTATCATATTTTTGATGTTTTCCACATTTTCCACATAAATTCCCCACGTTATCCACATATTTAACCGTTGGAGAACACTTAATTTAACAGTGTTTTCCACATTTTCCACATTCTGTGTGGAAATCTCATGTTTAAAATAAAATTTTTTCCCGTCGATATTTTTGTACAACACTGCAAAACATAAATCAGTGCTTGACAACATATATCATTCACAAATGATATATCGCTTATCTAAATTATTCATACGCGAGGAGTTATAAAATTATGAAATTTCGTCCATGTATAGATATTCATAACGGACAGGTAAAACAGATAGTCGGAGGCAGTCTGAAGGACTCCGGAAATCAAGCTGTTGAAAATTATGTTTCAGATCAAAACGGCGCTTTTTACGCCTCACTATACAAAAAGCTGAACCTCAAAGGCGGCCATATAATTCTTTTAAATCCGAAATCATCGGAATATTATGACAGAGATGTAAACCAGGCTCTGTCCGCCCTCAGAGAATGGCCGGGCGCCCTTCAGATCGGCGGAGGGATCAATCCTGAAAACGCCGCGTTTTTCCTCGATAACGGCGCAAGCCACGTCATCGTTACGTCTTATGTATTTTCAAAGGGCGAATTCAACCGCGAAAATCTTGACAAGATGATAAAAGCAGTCGGCCGCGATCATCTCGTGCTCGACTTAAGCTGCCGCAAAAAAGACGGCGATTATTATATCGTAACCGACAGATGGCAGAATTTCACGAACTACAGGCTTACTCCGAATCTGTTGGATATGCTGACATCTTCATGCACCGAGTTTCTGATCCACGCCGTTGACGCGGAAGGAAAAGCTTCGGGTATAGAAGAGACAATCGTTTCAATGATGTCTTCCGTAGAAGGTTTTCCCGCTACGTATGCAGGCGGCGTCGGAAGTTACGATGATCTTTACAAACTCAAAAAGCTCGGAAAAGACAGGATCGACGTCACAATAGGAAGCGCCCTTGATATGTTCGGCGGCCATTTGTCTCTCGATAAGATACTGCGTATCTGCGCAGAATAAACCGGCGGTACTGTTTTATGGACAAAATGTATATATTGGAAATTCATCCGCGTGAGTACGGAGTTTTCAAATCGAAAAAGAAATGGTATAAGGCTTTTCCAGATATGAGACAGGTCAGCGCCCAAAAATACCGACTTAAAATCAGTGAAAAAGATCTTTCTTATTATAAACGTATGTGCAAAAAAGTACGTGTAGACTGCCTTATCTACGAAGACCGTTTCGGCAGATCCTACTCATACCGCGCTAAATTCCTAAGGGAACACCCTCCTCTTCCAAGCGGCAAGTACCGCTGCTGGTACTGCGGAAGAAAGACAAGACAGATAACCGTCGATCATATAATCAGCATAGCTGCCGTAAAGCGCGATCCGAAGCTTCAAAAACAGCTTGACAGAAAAGGCATAGATATTAACGGCGAAGAAAACCTGGCCTTGTGCTGCGCCAAATGCAATCAGACCAAAAGCCAGGCTTATGATAAATCTTATATCAGACGTGCGAAAAGAGGACGCCACGAAAGTTACTGGAAATTCAGAAATTTTATACGCCTTTTAATCGTACTTGCGGCGACAGCGCTTGTCTGTTTTATTGTTTATTATTTTTATATTTAAAAAGCACATGAACTCAGCTTTCTCAGCTAATATTCATGTGCTTTTATATTGTACTTATCCGATTAATTATAACTGGCAGTTTCCTACTGTTCTCGGGAACGGAAGTACGTCTCTGATGTTTTTCATTCCCGTAAGATACATGATGCATCTTTCAAATCCGAGTCCGAAGCCCGCATGACGCGTCGTACCGTATTTTCTGAGGTCTGTATAGAAGCCGTAGTCTTCTTCCTTAAGTCCCATCTCAGCCATACGTGTTTTAAGCTTCTCAAGA